>CAZXLP010000026.1:0-12865 GCA_964642085.1 uncultured Anaerolineaceae bacterium | reverse complement strand
AGCTGTTCACGCCCCGCCGCGCGCAGGTGCTTCCGGGTTTGCCTCGGGATCATCGTGTCCATCGCGGCGCGCGACTTATCCATGGCCCGCTCCATCGCGTTGCTGCGCCGATCCAGCTCCTCGAACCGCTGCTCGAGCCTGGCCAGCCGATCGTCATCCATTTCTTGACCCTCCGGCGGTGCTGCGCACGGGTTCCGCGAAGCGGACCTTGAGTACGCGATCCTCCATCCGTGCACCCAGCGTGGGCGCGTCGAGAAGCAGTCGAGGCAGGACGAGATTACGGCGCCACGCGCCGACCTGCAGCACGAGCTCATCTGCCGAACGAGATAGCGAGATCTCTTCCTTCGATGTGAAGGGCAGTTCGACCGAGAGCGTGTAGCCGCCGTCCTCGCGCTGGACCGCATACGGGCGGCCGCGGTAGAGGAACGCGGCCGGGTCGGAGTCCGCGAATAGTGCCCGCCCAAGCTCGGCGAGGCGCTCCACGCCGACCATCTCGTGGTCGAAGAATGGGATGGTGCGCACCGGAACCGGAGCGAACTGCTCCTGGACCATCGGCAGGTAACGCGCCTGTGCTTCGCGCCAGGCGTCGAAATAGGCGCCCGATGCGGCGGGGAGGACGCGGTTGGCGACGATCAGGTCGGTTGGGTAGCCATAAAGGTGGAAGTAGGTAAACGACCGCTGCGCCTCCTGGATGGAAACCTTTTCGAGGTTGAGCACGAGGCGGACCGACGATCGCTCAGGGTCCGACAGCAGATCGTGGACATACTTCAGCCGCTCGAGCAAAGCCTCGGCGGAGTCGTAAACATCTGCACTTGGCAGCGGCACACCCACAATGCGGCGCAGCAGGGGGCCTCCGAGCTTCTGAACCCGCCGTCCGATCGGAGCGATTTTCTCGATCCACCAGCGACTGGCCTCGGGTAGCGACAGCAGCCTGAGGGTCTCGCCTGTCGGCGCGGCATCGACGACGATAAGGTCGTAGTCGCCATGATCGACGTGGTCGCCGATCCAGAGCAGGTTGCCGAGCTCGTCCATGCCCGGCAGGACGGTCATTTCCTCGGCCATCACCTCGTCCAGACCACCCCACGAGAAGAGGCTCGCGAAGTACGACTGGATCGTGCGCCAGTAGCGCGAGATGTTGAAGAACACGTCGGGCTCGTGCGCCCAGAGGTTTGGCGCGATCTCGCGCGGCGTGGGGCCGACGGGCGTGTCGAGCGCATCGGCCAGGCTGTGAGCGATGTCGGTGGACACGACGAGGGTCCGAACCCCGCGCTCGGCGCACAGGACCGCCGTTGCGGCCGCGACGCTCGTCTTGCCCACCCCGCCCTTGCCGGTATACAGAAGGATCCGCGTCAACGCGCCTCCGTCGCCCCCTCCCGGGCCACCTCCGCGAGCCCCGAGTCGATGGTAGCGCCGCGCAATCCGGCCTCCGTTTCCTGGGCCGCACCCGGTGACAGCTCCAGGAGCACCGCACCCGTGACGTTGACAACGGTCGTGGGCCCGTGCACAACCCACCAATGGCTGGAGGCCGCCACAGACGTGTGACCGTGGACCCAGAGCACGGGCTTGAGCCGCTCGGCGAGCCACCGATAGGCGGCAAATCCGCGGTGGTAGTGATCCTCCGGCGTGTCGCCCAGCCCAAGGGGCGGCACGTGGCTCACGATGATGTCCGGCCGGACAGATCGCAGGCGCAGGTATCGCGCGGCAACCTGGCGCCATGCCGCGTTGTCGTCGTGGACCGCCCGTTCGCGTTTGTCGCTCGGCCAGGAAAGCCCGGCCACGGTCAGGCCGGCCACATCGTGCCACGAACCGTCCATGGGTTCGGGCACGTGACCGATCTCCTCGGTCCAACCGCCGCCGCGATCGTGGTTGCCGCGCACGTAGAGCAACGGCACGCGGAAGGCGTCGGCCAGGAAATCGAGGTACTCCGGCTTGAGGTCGCCGGCGCCGATGATCGCGTCAAGGGGCATCAGCGCCTCTCGGTTGGTCTCGTAATCGATGGCTGGCTCCATCTCGTCCGAGACAGCCAGCACGCGCACCGGCCTTGGTCCCGGCGGCCGCGGGCGCGAGCCATTTTGAGCCGGCAAGGTCGCGCTCAGTCGGCGGATCACTGCTCGGTCTCCGTCTCGGGGTCCCGGCTCCGGATCGGCAGCCTCTTGTCGGGACGTGAGACCGTCCGACTGAAGCGGCCGGCCCCGGCGTCGCGCAGGTCGCGACTGCCCTCCAGCAGTGGCGCAATCAGCGCCGGCGGCTCGGCCGGCATGCCCGGCAATCGCAACTCCTGGACGATCGCGTCGAGCTCCACCTGGCCGGTGTACAGGGCGGCCGCGACACGGTTATGCCCGTCGACGACCCAATACTTGTCGCCGAACTTGATCAGCTCGATCGGCGGCAGATTGACCATCGCATCGATCCCGCGGAGGATGCGCTGCCAGCGCGAGCGCCAGTCGTCGCTCCGTCGGTCGCGCAGCGGCAGGAAGTCACCTCCGCGCTGTGCGGGGCCCTCAACCGCCGTGCCCGCGATCTGATCGACCGGGACGCTCCAGAGGCCCAGCTCGCGGATCGACGCGCGACGCGCCTCGGGATGGAGCTCCCACAGGTTGGCCAGGGGCTCATGGGCCATGCGGCGGACGGCCCTGACCCGCGCACCCGGACGCTCTCCGATGAGGCGCCGCGCTCCCTGGGTGAGGCTGTCGACCGGTTTCAAGGCGGCCGAGATGACCGGTCTCGCAGCCTCGGCGATCGTCAGTGCTACGCCGCTGATTCCCGAGTGGTCGTGATCGTGATCGTGCGGCGCCTCGGACTCAGCGACGGGCTCGGCACTGTCGTCGCCGGCGTCCGACGCAGCTTTCTCGTCGTTCACCGGTCGAGCCTAGGGCGTGACACACAAGCTGTCACAGGAACGCGGGAAGGTGGTCGTGCCACGGCAATGAAACCGGGGCGAAAGGAGTGCGAAATGAACGACATCGCTTGCCCGTGGTGCGAAACCAGGCTCGACGGCTGTGGCGAAAGCGCTGACGAGCAGCAGTGCCCCGAGTGCCTGACGACCTGGTGCTACGAAGAGGCCGAATTCGAGATGCCGCTGGCCGCCTGATATTCGTCACGAACACGCTCAGACGCCGATTCGGCCATGAGCTCTGCGTAGCCCGGCTTGATGACGCCATTTATCAGGCGCAGACGCTCGTCGAACGGTGCGAAGGCGCTCTTGATTGCATTGAGCGTCAGCCACTGCATCTCGTGGAGGTCGAAGCCAAAGGTGCTCGAGAGCGTCGCGAACTCGTCAGTCAATGAGATGCCACTCATCAGCCGGTTGTCCGTGTTGACGGTCACGCGGAAGCGCAGGCGGCGCAACAGGTCGATCGGATGGTTCTCGATAGACGAGGCAGCGCCCGTGTGCACGTTGGAGGTGGGGCACATTTCGAGCGGCACGCGCCTGTCGCGGACGTAGCCTGCCAGGCGCCCCAGTGCCACCTCGCCGTCAGGGCCCACGGTTATGTCGTCGATGATGCGCACGCCATGGCCCAGCCGCTCGGCGCCGCACCATTGGAGCGCCTCCCAGATCGACGGCAGCCCAAACGCCTCGCCGGCGTGGATGGTCAGGTGGAAATTCGCCTGATGAATGAGATTGAAGGCGTCCAGGTAGCGGGTGGGCGGAAATCCCGCCTCGGGGCCCGCAACATCGAACCCAACGACGCCGTCATCGCGATGGCGTATCGCAAGCTCGGCAATCTCGACTGATCTCGCGAACTGGCGCATCCCGGTCAGGATGAGCCCGAGGCTGATGCCGTGCGCCGATGATCCTCGCTCGAAGCCTTCGAGGATCGCCAGGACGACCTCGTCGAGTGACAACCCGGTGCTCGTGCTGAGCTCGGGCGCGTAGCGAATCTCGGCGTAGACGACGCCGTCCGCGGCCAGGTCGGCGGCACACTCCTCGGCTACCCGAACGAGCGCCTCGCGGGTCTGCATCACGCCCACCGTGTGGGCGAAGCCCTCCAGATAGAGCACGAGACTTTTCCGATCGGCACCCGCTGTGAACGCGCGAGCGAGCTCGTCCGGATCCTCGGTCGGCAGTCCGTCGTAGCCGTACTCGCGTGCGAGCTCGATCACCGTCGACGGCCGCAGACCGCCGTCGAGGTGGTCGTGAAGGAGCACCTTCGGCGCGCGGTGGATGACTGACCGGTCGATCATCGCCACGAAGCTAATGCCAATGAGCACAGCTGACAACTGCGGGTGAACTGAGCGCCAACCCACAGATGAGTTCGGAGAAATCCGGCAGATGCATGATGCATTTCACCGTCGGCACATTCATAATGGGCGGCACGCCGTTACAGCGGCGTGTCGAAAAACCGCATATCGCCAGCGCAGGTAAGGCTGACCGGTCCCCCAGGGCCGAGATGCCGGAGCGGGACCGCCCCAGCGGTTCCAGCCCCATAGCAGCTCCTCAGCGCCACTCGCCGTGCCGCCGTTACCGCCGTTACGTGTTTGGAGCAGCTGCCCGCCTGGCACGACCATCGTCACCGCTGTCGTGTTGCGGTGCCTGGTAGAGGGAAGGGACCCCGCATTGCCGTTGGCTCCGGGCGTTCGAGGAATGTCGCGCAGGCCAGTCAGTTACCGTCAGTCGCTGCGCCGCGGGCGCGCGGTGGTGGGTGCGCTCCTGGCCGCGGTTATCGCGATGGCCGCGCAACTCGCGCCGGTCTCGCCCGCGATTCAGCCAGTGCACGCCGACTCGACGCCCACGCCCAAGGCGGTGTTCATCGTTGGCCCGACCCACGGCTTGACCGACAGCAATCTCGCTGACGCGGAGAAGATGGCCACGCAGGCCGAGGCCGTGGGCATGGACGTGCGCCGGGTGTTCTTCCCGAACGCGACGTGGGACAACGTCCTCGCCAACGTCCAGGGCGCGAACCTCGTCGTCTACATGGGCCACGGCTACGGCTGGCCCAGCCCATATACGAATGTGATGACCGAAAGCCGCCAGAACGGCATGGGCCTCAACTCGTTCGCCGGCAGCGCGCGCGATCAGTACACCTACTACGGGGCGATCCCGATCAAGGAGAACATTCAACTGGCACCGAACGCAGTGGTCATCCTCGCGCACCTCTGCTATGCCTCGGGTAACGGAGAGTCGGGCATGACCATCCCGGGCGAGGACCTCGCCCGCCAGCGTGTCGACAACTTCGCAAACGGCTTCCTGGCCGCTGGCGCGCGTGCCGTCTTCTCCTTCGGTTGGAACCAGAAGCTCGACTACGCGAACGCCCTGGCGACATCGGACTCGACCATGGACGAGATGTTCATGACCCCCGGCGGCGGTTCACCCGCCGGCTACGTTGGGTGGCGGAACAACAGGTTCGACTCCCAGCGGACGCCCGGTGCCAGGATCCACCTGGATCCGCATTCGAACTACGGCTATTACCGGGCGCTCACCGGCGACCTGGGCATGACGGCGGCAGAATGGCGGTCCGGCGCGCCACCTCCCCCAACCGACCCCACAGACCCGCCCGAGATCACCGACCTCACTGCCGGGACTTCGTCCAGCGGCATGTTCGCCACTGCGCAGGCTGAGCCCGCATCATTCCATCCCAACGGGGACGGGCTGGACGATGAGCTGATGCTGCAGCACACGGTCACTCGTGCGGCCTACCTGGACGCGACCATCACGAATAGCTCGGGCGCGATCGTTCGCAGCTACTCGGTCTGGTCCACGACCGGGACCGGCACTTCGCGATGGAATGGCAGGAACGACGCCGGAAACGTCGTTGGCGACGGCAGCTACACCCTCACCTACGTGCCGCGAGACACGTCCGGAGTTGTCGGCGCGCCCGTATCGACCGAGACACTCGTGCTGACAGCCGCGGCGCTGGCAACGCCCACCAAAGCTGCTATTCACGTCATCGACAGAGACTCGCTGGCTCGCTCCACAACGCTGAAGGTGACTCTCAACCAGCCGGCCTGGCTCACCTGGCGCCTGCTCGATCAGACGGGCGCGACGGCGCGCACCGTTCGCTCCGACGTCCAGACCGCGGCCGGCGTCATCACCTTCATCTGGGACGGAAAGTCAGACACGGGGGCATGGGTGCCGGACGGCCGCTACCGGAGCGTGGTCAGCGCCCAGACCGGACTTGGTGCCTACACGCAGGAGCGGCAGGTTTTCGTCGGCGCGTTCCAGGTGACGCCGTCGATCACCTCACCGGCGCGCGGCGGCAAGATCACGCTCACCTTGCTGAGCACCGAGGGGCTCGATCGCAGGCCCACGGTTCGCATCACTCAGCCCGGGATCGAGCCGTGGACCGTGACCGCGAAGCGCGTAAGCGGCAAGAAGTACAGGGTGACCGTGACGCTGAAGACCGGCGGCCCCGAAGGAACCGTCGAATTCATGATCAGCGGGAACGACAGCAAGGGCGGTACTCAGTCCACCTCAGTCAGCCTGCCCCTGCGCTGAGCGAGGTCGCGAAGCGGGCAACCCGATCGAGCGCGTCATCGAGGACCGGCGCGAGGCCGTGGCCGATGCGCGGGTAGGTGAAGAGCTCTGCGTTGGCGAGACGCGCGACCGCTTTGCGCAACAGGTCGATCTGGGCAAAGGGATCCGATTCGCCCGATAGCAGAAGCACCGGGCAGGTGATCTTCGGCCAATGCGGGATCCGCGTCTCCCATTCGGGGTGGCCGGGCCGGTGCAGCGGATAGCTGAGCAGCACGAGTCCGGCCGGAGTGGTTTCGGCCGCCAGGAGGCTGGCAACGCGACCGCCGTATGAGTGGCCGCCGATGGCCTGCGTGGCGATGTCATCTACCTGGCGGGCGTAGACGGCGATCGCCCTTTCCGCCCGACCGACCGGCAGGGCGATCGCCCGCGCCTCGATGCCCCGCCTGCGCAGGCCGTCGACGTGCGGGCTCATGCTCTGTGCGTTGCCCGATGCGCCATGGGCCAGGTTGACGATCACAGGGGAATTTTCGCCGCTCGGAGTTCTTTCGTTCGATTCGGAGTGACAAGCTAGCTGGCACGCACCGAGCGCAGGATGCGCTCATGGAGACCGCCCAGATAGTCGCCCTTCGAGTCGCCGGCCCCGCGCATCCGTCGGTCCGCGTTGACGGCGACAGCATCGTCATCGACCGGCTGCGCGTTGCGGATCGAGCGCTTGCCGCGTTCGTAGGGCAGCGCCCAGAGGAAGAGCGCAGCGAGCTCGCGGAGCGCGCCGTGCGCATCGGCCTGATCGCGCTCCAGGACGCCGGTACGTCCCTGGACGTTGATTTCGTCCGCCGTGAGTTCGACGAGCTGCTCGAGCGGAACGCAACGATGAACACTCGCGTCGCGGAGACGCTCGACCAGGTGCTTCGCCAGAACTTTGGAGACCAGGACGGCCGGCTGCCGCGCACCCTGGAGAAGTTCCTGGGTGACCGCGGCCAGCTCCACCGCTTCGTGACCGAGCTTTTCGACGAGGGTAAGCGCGACAGCGCCATCGGCCGCATGCGGACTCTGCTCGGGTCGTACTTCGATGGCGACGCGTCGCGCCTCGCCCAGCTGCTCGACCCAACTCGGCTCGGCTCGCCGCTTCACCAGTTCCGGACCGAGGTCAGCGATGCGTTCGACAAGCTCAACGATCGGCTCACTGCCATGGAGGCAGCGTTCGTCGCCCGCGGCGCAGAACGTGCCCGCTCGGCCGCCAAAGGCGGTGACTTCGAGAACCTGCTCGACGAAATGCTGGCCGATGTCGTACGTGGCACGGGCGACACGGTCGAACGGACCATGGACGCGACGGGCGACGTCATCCGCTCCAAGAAGGGCGATTTCCTGCTCACCGTCGACCCGCAGATGTGCGGCGGAGCGGAGCTGCGCGTGGTCATCGAGGCCAAGGATCGCCAGGTCTCGTGGCGCCAGATCCGCGAGGAGCTGGCCGATGCGAAGCGCAACCGCGGCGCTGCTGTCGCGGTGGCAGTCTTCACGCCGGTCCACGCGCCCACTGGCGTAGCCCCGTTCGACGTGCGCTCCGGACACGTCGTCTGTGTCATCGACCCTCAAGCGCCCGACTGCGGGACGCTGAGCGCGGCCGTGCGGCTTGCGCGGCTGTACGCGCTCGCGTCACTCGACCACCGCGAGACCGAAGTCGATGCAGCGCGCGTCCTCCAGGCGGTCGCGGCCATCCGCGGCGAACTCGACGTGGTTCGTGGACTCAAGATGCAGCTGACGTCCATCGGCCGGGCCGCAGGTGAGGTTTCGCAGGGCCTCGAGAGGCTGCGCGAGCAGGTGATTGCCCGTGTCGCGGACGCCGAGGCGCAGCTTCAGCCCGGTAGCCCCTCCGTTACGACTCGCGCCATCCAGTGATCCGGGCCCGAGTGCGCTCGACCAATCGAAGCCGCCAGAAGAGCATCACCAGGACCGCCCAGATCGCTGCCAGCACGCCGATGCCGACGACATCGGCCCATGGCAGCGGCGTCAGCTCGAAAAACTCGCGCAGCGGAGCGATGGCAAAGAAGCTGCCGTAGACCCCCAAAAGCGCCAGGGCGAGCAGAGTCGGGCGCAGATCCGCGCCGTCCGCGTCGGCGCCGCTCATCGACTCTCCAAGCGGCGGCTCGAGAAGTGGCAGAAGGCCGAGCCCGCAGAACGTGGCGAATGTCGTGAAGGCAGTTCGCGCGACGTCCACGCCGCCAGTCGCGGAATAGAAGGCGTAAAGGGGCACGGCGAGGGCCGCGCAGACGAGAGCCGGCGGGATGATCAGCCACAGGATGCGGCGGAGCGAGTCGAGGCCGGGCCGCGCAGGCCGCGCCCAGATAGCCAGGAAGAGCACCGGGATGCCCACAGTGAGCAGCGCCAGAACGGTGTTGTGGCGCGGCGATACGGGCACGGCCAGGCCAAGGAACGCGGCGCCAAGGATGACCAGCGACATGTACATTGCGCGAGCGAGGAACAGATGCAGACTGTCCTGCATGCCGCTGATGATGCGTTGGCCCTCGACGACGGCCGCCGGTAGTGCCGAGAACGAGTCCTCGAGCAGGACCATGTCGGCGACAGCGCGGGTCGCCTGACTGCCACTTTGCATCGAGATCCCGAGGTGGGCCTGCTTCAGGGACAGCACGTCGTTCACGCCGTCCCCGACCATCGCGACCCAATAGCCGCGCGATCGAAGTGCCTCCACGAGCCGCGCTTTGAGCGACGGCGGGACGCGGCCAAAGATGGTGGCGCGGCCAACCGCGTCCGCCAGGCCGGCGTCGTCCATGTCGACCAGATCAAGGCCGGAGAGGGGCGGCCCCTCCAGCACCAGGCCGATCTGGCGGGTCAGGGCGGCGACCGTCTGCGGGTTGTCGCCGGAGATGAGCTTGAGGGTCACCCCGGCCGCCGAGAGCCTGTCGAGCGTCTCACGCGCGTCGGGCCGGAGCTGCTCGCGCAAAGCGAACAGGGCCAGTGCCCGGAGCCCGTCCGGCAGTTGCGGTGCACCCGCCTCGCCGCGCAGGGTCATGCCCTCCGGGAGCGCGGCGAAAGCAATCACGCGCAGCCCCTCCTCGGCCCACTCGGCGGTAAGCCGCGCGGTCTCCTGCTGGGCGTCGCCCGCCAGGTGAGGCCCGATGACCTCCGGCGCGCCGAGCACGTACCCCGTCCCGTCATCCAGGCGAAGGCCGCTCCAGCGCAGTTCGGACGAGAAGGTCACCTCGTCGGCTATCTGGCGCCGCGAGCCCTTGAATTCGGCCCGCAGCGCATCTGCGCTGCGCGTGGCGATGGTCGCGCTGGCGAGGAAATCGCCGAGCGTTGTTTGCAGCTCCTCATCGGCCGCGAATGCATTCACTCGGACAAGCTCAATGAACGGCGTCGTGAGGGTCCCGGTCTTGTCCAGGCAGAGCACATCGACACGGCTCATCGACTCGACTGCGTTCGGGCGCTGGATGAGCGCCTTGCCTCCGGCCAGGCGAATGATCGCCAGCGCGTAGGTCATGGTCACCATCACGATCAGTCCCTGAGGCACAAGCGCGACGAGGACAGCGGCTGCACGGACCGACTCGACCAGATCGAAGGCGCCATGACGCAGCCAGAGCGAGATCGCAACCGGGATGGCGGTCAGCGCGACGAGCAGACTCATCGCGCGCATCACGCGAGCGACGTCGCGCTGGATCGGTGTCATGTCCTCGCGGTAGGCGCGCGCCGCGCTGGTCAGCCGATTGGCGAACGACTCCCCGCCGACGCGCGTGGCAACGTACGTCGCGCCGCCGCTGACGCAGATGCTGCCCGAGAGCACCTCATCCCCGGTGCGCTTGGGTATCCGGTCCGCCTCGCCGGTGAGCAGCGACTCGTCGACCTCCATCGCGCCGGACAGAACGCGCCCGTCTAGCATCAGCTGGTCGCCGAGGCGGACTATGAGGGCATCGCCGAGGACCGCCTCGCGCTGGTCCGCGACGCGCTCGGCCCCATCGCGCAGAATCGTTGCCGTTGGGCGGGTCAGCACACTGAGCCGATCCAGGGTGCGCTTGGCGCGACTCTGCTGGTATACCCCGACGACGGCGTTGACGAGGACCAATACCACGGTCACCGCCGCGTCGCCGTACAGACCGAGCACCGCCAGCACGCCGGCGATCGCGATCAGCAAAACGTTGACCGGGCTGAGGGCGTTCTCGCGGATAATCTCGAAGTAGGTGCGGCCGGTGCGGATGACGGCGTCGTTGCCCATCCCGAGCGCTCGGCGGCGCACGGCCTCTGCTTCTGTGATGCCCATCGCGTCAGTCGGCGGCAGCGACGCGAGCCGCGGGTCGTCGACGACGCGGTCGTCCAACTCGCGGGCCGGCTCGGGCGTGGCGGCAGCGGTCACCGGATCCCTCTCCCCTCGCACGCGCTCGTCGGTGACGTCCGACTCAGGCGAGGGCGGCGAGTATCTCCGGCCACCGCCGATAGAGCAGGTGGTGCCCCTCTTCGCGAAGGATCTTCGCGTGCGCGGTGGGGATTTCCCGGGCCAGGTACTCGGCCATGGCCAGCGGCACCGTCTCGTCACGGGCCCCGTGCCAGACGTGCACCGGCACGCGGATCTCGTCGAGTGGGAATCCCCACGGCCGGGCGAGAACGAGCGCCTCGTCGTACATGCCCCGACCACCCTGGCGATACAGCTCGGCCGAGTTGGCGATCATCCGCCCACGCAACTCGGGCGCGGCCAGCACCGCCTGGTCGGCGGCGCACATCTCGGCCACAGAATCCTCGAAGAAACGCGTCGCATCGCGGCGCTGCGGCCGTCCCCAGTGCCACAGGGCGAGACGGATGACCCAAGGCGCTCGACCCGCGGCGCGAACGGCGTTCCGATCGAGCCGTCGGAGGTAGCCCGATTCGGACGTCCCGGTCAACGGCGCGGGCGAGCTGACCAGGCCAACCGCAGCGACCCGCTGTGGCAGCGAGTGGCCGCACGCCAGGGCGTATGGGCCGCCACCAGACCAGCCTATGACCGAAAACGAGTCAATGCCCAACACGTCAGCCAGCTCTGCAACGTCGGTCGGCCAGTCGAGCAGCTGGCGGCCGGGCAGGGCTTCCGATAGGCCGATCCCGGGCCGATCGACGGCGATGAGCCTGATGCCCAGCTCGATGGCCGGCTCGTCCGGCGGGCAGATCACGCGCGACGTGCCGAAGCCGTGGAAAAAGAGCACGGGCCGGCCGCCTGGGGCGCCGTGCTCCGAATACCCCATGCGACGACCGTCGCCCAGGCGAACGACGCGATCCTCGGCGCGCAGCGGCCGCGCCCTCGCGGCGCGACCGCCGATCGTGCGCTTGCGGTTCGTGCGCTTACTGATGCCGTCCCGAACCTGCGGGCGCGACAGTGCCATCTCCCCTCCCAGTGACGATTGGGCATGCGTAGTATGGCAACGCGTCGCAACCCACGACAGCCCCGCCACTGAGATGGAGAGGTCGTATGCGCAGCCCATGGAACGCCCTGGTCGCCGAGATCGCGGGCACGTTCATGTTCTTCTTCGTCGGAATCGGGGCAGTGGCGACGCTCGACCGCTGGGCCCTTGGTGGCGCGGGCCTGGATAACGCCGCGGGCCTGGTGGTCGTTGCGCTCGCCCACGGCGTTGTGCTCGCGGTGATGGTCAGCGCGCTCGGGGCGGTTTCCGGCGCGCACTTCAATCCGGCGGTGACCTTCGGCGTATGGCTGGCCGGCCAGATACCCGGCCGCCGCGCTGTCGCGTACATCCTGGCGCAGCTGATCGGCGGACTCGGCGCAGCCTGGTCGCTCCGTGTCGTTTTCCCGCCAGCCGTCTCACCGACCCTCGGGCTGCCGAGCATAGGCGCAGGAATAGATCCAATCGCGGCGCTCGGCGTCGAGGTCGTTCTCACCGTCGTTCTGCTGACGGCCGTGTTTGGCACGGCCATCGACCCGCGCGGACCCAAGGTCGGCGGACTGGCGATCGGCTTCGCGGTTGCGGCCGACATCCTGATGGGCGGACCACTCACCGGTGCCGCGATGAACCCGGCCCGTTGGTTCGCTCCCGCGGCGGTCACTGGCGTATGGGACAACAGCTGGGTTTGGATCGTTGGCCCGCTGATCGGCGCCGCGATCGCCGCGCTGGCCTACCGGTACTTCTTCCTGCCCGAGGCAGATCTTCTCAGGACCCCGGCCGACCCGACCGCCTGACTCCGAGCTCGCCGCGACCTAGCCCGGGCTGAGTCCGCGCATCTTCTGGATCGCGGACACGTGATCCTTGTACTCATTCCGGATCACGTTCAGCTCCGGCCGCGTCAGCCCGAGCTCGTCGGAGATCTGGGTCAGCTCGGCGTACTCGGCCGATGTGATCGTGTGATCGGCGGCGACAACGGCGAAGCACGCCTCGACTGCCGATCGCCGCTGCTCGTCCGTCGCGCGAGCCGCGAACTCGCGAGTGACCAGGTAGTCCTCGGTGCCGCCGTAGAGCT
>CAZXLP010000025.1:0-13094 GCA_964642085.1 uncultured Anaerolineaceae bacterium | reverse complement strand
GCGCTCGCGCGTACTCCGGATGCGGCGCCAGTTCGGCCAGCGCGCCGACATAGGCCGTGACCGCGTCGCGCACCGCGCCGCGTCGTCGCGCCGTTCGTGGCGCCGCCGGAGGCTTCTTCACCCGGGCCGGCAGGACGATCTCGCGCTCGATGTTGCTTGTGCCACCGCTGGCCTCCTCGGCGGTCAGCTGGCGACGCGTCAACAGCCATCGTGCGAAATTGAAGATGGCAAACACAACGACGGCTATCGCCACAATCAGCAGCAGGACACCGAGGGCGGCCCCGAAGGCGGACGTCTCCTCCGGCTGCGGTCGACCCCGACTGGCGATGGCTTCACCGAGCTGGTCTAGAAGATCGCCAATACCCGGGCCGAAGGGCCGCAGAATCTCGGTCAGGATCCAGACGATCCAACTCAAGGGGATCGCGACAAGGCCGATCACCCACTGGACGGGGCCGACCACGGGCGTCATCAGCGCGGACAGCGGGATGCCACTCAGGATGGCCAGCGGCACGGCGACGGGAACGATTCCAAACCCAACGCCCGCAACCAGCCAGCGCCACGCCCGTTTCTGGCGCGCGTCGCTGACCTCGCTGTGCAGAACGTTGAGGCGAGCCATGCCGATCGCCACCAGTGCGGCGCTCAGGAACAGGACCGTGCCCCACATGGCGCCGGCGGCGAATGGGAGCCACAGGCCGGGACGAACGGCGAAGGTCGTGTATGCCCAAATGAGCCCAAGGGCCACAGGGACGACTCGCATCAGTCCTTCAAGCTCAGCTGCGGCGCGTTCGCCAGTGGACACGAGGGCTCCGCGGAGGACGGCGACCCCGCCCAACCATCCCGCAAGGTGGACGCCAAGCGCACGCGGCAGACTGGGCAGCAGCTCGCGCGCCTCAGCGCTGGCAGTCCACGCGAGCGCCCCGCCCGCGACGACGCCTGCGACCAGCAGTACAGGCCCGACGTGTGCGCTCGATCGGGCGATCCGACCGATGACCACCCCTGCCAGGACCAACGCGCTGAACTCGATCGGGCCAATGAGGGGCACGCCGTGACTCATCAAGACCGAGGCCGCCGCATAGACGACGCTGATCCAGCCGGCTTCGGCCGCTATCCGCAATGCGGCGAGAACAACCGGCCACACACGCCCACGCATGCGACTACGCATTGATGACCACCGCGCGCGGCGTCGTTCCTTCCGTCTCCACCGCAGCCGTCCAGGCAGGTATGCCCATCCGGCGCGCCTCGAGCGCCGCATCCTGGGCGTCCCTGAACAGCACGAAATTGACCGGAAAGCCGCTCTGGCGCAACCTCTTGGCAACCGCGATGCTCGTGCGCGGGCTACGGCCACTCAGGACGACGAGCGTCGTACCCTTCGCGACACGGTTCGGCAGCCATGCGAGTAGGTGACTGAGTGGAGCCGAGCTCTCGGCCGAGAGACGAGCGAGGAGATCGCCGATCCGCCCGATTTGATTACGGTCGCCTCGCGGCGGCAGGTAGGCGAACCGCTGCGTGGTCTGGCTGAACCCCGCCGCAGCAAAGCCGCATGCGGCGCCGTCGTCAATGAGCAGCCGGCAGATCGAGACCGCCGCGATGCACAGATCCTCGAACAGCTCCTCGTCCGAGCCGAGCATCCAGTACGGCCCTTCGACTGTTTGGACATCGAGAACCAGGATCTGCTGGCGCGAAAGGGCGGGCTCGAAGCGCTTGGTATGCAGGGCGCGCTCGCGGGCCGACGCTCGCCAGTGGATCGACCGCATGGGATCGCCGGTCTGGAATGGTCGGACGCCCGCAAACAGCGTCGGATCGGTGTACAGGCTGCGGCGTGCTCGCAGGTGTGCCAATGGGGATGCCTGCGGCGTCGAGCCAATGATCGGGGCCATCAGCGGCCGGGCGAGAATCGTTGCCGACTCGGCGGGGATATCCAGGAACGGTTGGTGAGTGCCGAAGTGCTCGGCGACACCGAGACGCACGGGACCGACCTCGTGGACGCCGCGCCGGGTTGGGACCACCCGGATTCGTCGCGTCGCGCGCTCGAAAGGACGCATCGGCCCTGCGATCCCGACCTCTCCGCCCGATGAGAGCACCGTCAGCCACGGACTGATCGTGTCGTTGGCGCTTGCCCAGGCGATCGGCAGCCGGCTCCGGTTCCACAGCGACAGGCTGGCGTCGACCTCCTCACCGACGACAGTCTTTGAGGGGCTCACCGACCGCTCGTAAACCAGAGAGTCGAGCACCCGGCGCGGCCAGTGCTCGGCAACGACCCGAACAAGGAGAATCGCGCCCCCGATGAACAGGATGGGGGCCGAGCCCAGCGCGATCCCGAGCAGCGCGATCGCGACCCCAGCCGGGGCCCAGCCGCTCATGCGCTCTCGGCTAACGGCACCGCAGTCGCGTCGAGCACCTCGTCGAGAACCGCTTCCCGGGTAGCGCCGCGTAGCTCGCGATCGAGATCGAGAACGAGTCTGTGGGCGAGGACAGGCCGAACCAGGTGCCGGACGTCGTCGGGAAGCACGAACTGCCTGCCATCCAGGGCCGCCCAAGCCTGGCTGCACCTGTACAGCGCAACCGCGCTCCGTGGGCTTGCGCCCAGGCGGACGTCCTTGTGCTCGCGCGTCGCGCGCACGAGCGAGAGCAGGTAGCCCTCGACATCCTCCGCCACGAGGACGGATCTGACCGCGGTGGCGATCCGGGCGAGGTCGCCGGCACTAACCACCGACTGGATCTCGTCGAGCAGATCGTCGCTGCCGCGCAGCCGCCGGAGCATCTGGCGCTCGTCGACTTCGTCCAGGTAACCGAGCTCCACTCGAACGAGAAATCGATCGAGCTGGGCCTCGGGCAGGGCGAAGGTTCCTTCGAGCTCGATCGGGTTCTGGGTAGCCAGCACCACGAACGGCCTGGGGAGCGGGCGAGTCTGTCCATCGACCGACACCTGGCGCTCCTGCATCGCCTCGAGCAGCGCCGATTGGGTACGCGGCGTGGCGCGGTTGATCTCGTCGAACAGGACGACGTTGCTGAAGATCGGGCCGGGCACGAAGCGGAACTCGGATCCATCAAGGACGCTGCTTCCGGTGACATCGCTAGGGAGCAGATCCGGCGTGCCCTGGATTCGCGCGAAGCTCAGCCCGAGCGATTTGGCGAACGCCTTGGCCAGGAGCGTCTTGCCGACACCCGGCACGTCCTCAATGAGCACGTGCCCGCTGACGAGGAGAGCGGCGGTCAGGAGGCGCAGCGGCTCATGGGCGCCGACCATCGCGGCGCCGACCGATTCGCGCAGGGCCGTCGACAGGCGACGGGGGTCCAGTTCCGCCATCCGTCGAAGATTACGTGAGATTGACGGCAGTGCCGCCCCAGTCGGCCTGATCGACTTGGCAGGCGCCCGCCGTCGCAGCCTGAGCGATACCCCTTCTAATGGGCTCGGTTAGATCTCGGGGTTGCCGCCGCCGTCGTCGTCATCACCTTCGTCGTCTTCGTCACCGGGCTCAATGACTCCACTGGCGGTGACCATCTGAGGCACGCCGTTGTAGGTGATCGTGACGTCGACTGAAACGGGCCCAGTGGCCTCATCATCAGCCACGGGGACCCTGCCCTGAGCCACGAACGACTTCCCACGCCGCAACAGCTCGACGGTAACGTCGCCCGACGCGAAATGTACGACGGCAGTGGCCGTGAAGGTCGATCCGCGCATGGGATGCTTCACCTTGGCCTGGACACGAAGCTGGCCGCCCTGCGCCGCGTGATTGGCCCGAGCGGTGAAAGTCGTTGCCGGCTTTGCAGCGACGCTCGCGCTGCCGACAGCGAGCAAGGCAAGTGCGACGATGGTAATGATGCCTGCGCGACGCACGTGAATCCCTCCCGTTGATTGCTTCGACCGGATGTCTCCGGCTGGCCGGGTCCTGGGGACCTCGACGGCACACAGATGCTAGGCACGAGCGCTGGCACATAGGTATCCCCCGAATCGTGAAACGAACGTAATGGCTGACCGAACTCGATAACACCCAGACACCCCACTCTCCCCTGGAGTGTGGTGCCAAAGGTCAACACGGCCGTGCCCCTCGGCGGCGTATCCTCTTTGTGCGAGGCTGTGGCTTCGCACGCGGGGACGAGCACCGCACAATAAGGAGACTGCATGCCTCGCTCCATGTGGCGCGGCGCGATCCAATTCGGCCTGGTGACCGTGCCGGTCAAGCTGTACCTGGCCACCGAGGCGCGCGGCGGCCTGAGCTTCAACCTGCTGCACAAGACGTGCATGAACCGGATCCAGATGAAGATCCACTGCCCGGAGCACGGCGAGATCCCGCGCAGCGAGACGGTGCGCGGCTTCGAGTACAGCAAGGGCCAATACATCGTCCTGGACGAATCCGACTTCGAATCGGTGCCGCTCAAGACTGTCCGCTCGATCGACATCGAGCTATTCGTCGACGCCCAGCGCGATTCGAAGGTGACGAGCTTCGTCAAGCAGGCCTACTACCTCGAGCCCGAGCCGATCGGTCGCAAGGCGTTTTATCTGCTGAAATCGGTGCTCGCCGACGAGGGTCTGGCCGCCATCGCCAAGATCGTCCTCAAGGACCGCGAGGCTCTCGCCGCGATCAACCCGTACGACAAGACGATGCTCCTTTCGACTCTGTACTGGCCGGACGAGATCCGCAGCGTCAATGAGCTCGATCTGCCAGAAGAGGAATTCGACTTCAAGCCGGCTGAGCGGACCATGGCCCAGCAGCTCGTCCAGGCGATGAAGGGTGAGTTCAAGCCCGAGGACTACAAGGACGAGTACCGCGAGGCGCTGGTGGCTGTGCTGGAGGCGAAGGTCGCCGGCAAGCCGGCCGAGCTGCCCAAGCCCAGCGAGGCGCCGACCAAGATTGCCGACCTCATGAGCGTCCTCGAGGCCAGCGTCGCAGCAGCGCGCGAAGCCCGAGCAAAAGCCGGCGCGAAGGCGGCCGGCGCGAAGGCGACCAGCTCCAAGGCTGCCGGCTCCAAGTCGGCGAAGGTCGCCGACATCGGCTCCGGCGCCAAGGGCACCCGACGCAAGGCCGAGCCCGCCGCCGCGGCGAAGCGCAAGACCGCTTGAGCCAACGGGGATCCGCCCGGGCCCCTGAGCAACTCCCGCTCCAGATCGATCCGGGAGAGCGACGCGCGCTCCCCGTCCGCCTTCGGCCGATGCTTCCCGTTGCCGGCGAGGCACCGTTCGATGACCCGGAGTGGTTCTTCGAGCCGTGGTGGCCGGGGGCCTCGGCCCTGGCATACGTCGAAGACTTCCACGTCCGACTGCAGATCGAGCACCTGGCCGACCCAATGGCGGCATTCCCGGAATTGGAAGCGCTGGGCGGGGACTTCGCCAACGATCAGCTCGTCGTCGAGGGCTCGCTTCTGGTGCTGGACGACGAGGGCCGACCCGACCAGGATCTCCTTCGTCGTCGGCTGGCCGAACCCGGCTCGAGGGATGGGTTTGTGGCTTTTGTCGCGTCAGATCTGCTGTACGACCTCGGGCAACCCTTGCTCGGCCTGCCGTTCGAGGAGCGCCGACGACGACTGGTGAGCGTGCTGAGCGACACCGACCGCTGCGTCGTGAGCCGCGGGCTGCGCGGTGAGGGTATGACGCTCGCCGAGGCCATCACATCCATGGGCTTGACAGAGATCTCTGCGCGCCTCCTCTCCGGGCGTTACCGGCCCGGCGTGCGCGACGAGGCGTGGCTGCGCGTCCCCGTCGTCGAAACGCCGATGGTCCCCACGCGGCCATTGCTTACGCTCCTGCAGCGCCTGCCCATCTAGCGGTGTAGCTGCCGCTGTACGGCACTCTTCAAGCCGCGGCAGCCATCTGATACAACACGTGTGCCGCCGTTTGGCAGGCGTGTCCTTGAGGGAATGAGAGGGTGGTTCTCTTGCGTGCATCCAGTCGCTATCTCGACTTGGTCCTGCTCAGCGCGATCGTCGTTCTGACGCTGTCCACGGCGTACATCCACTATTGGGTCGGCGGCCTGATGCTGATGCTCAACGCGGCCGGCTATGTGACCCTCGCAATCCTGGTGACGGGATCGGCGGCCTTCTATCGCCGCGCTCTACCGCTGCTGCTGGTGGCCCTCGCCGGCTATGCGGCCGTGACCATTCTCGGGTGGCTCGTCATGGGCCCGTACTTCGATGTGGCGTACATCGCCAAGGGCATCGAGATCGCACTCATTTCGATCATTGGCGTCCGGCTCTGGCTAACGCGTGGAGAGCTCAAGGACTCGATTCTCTGGGGTCGATCACTGCTCGCTCGCACCAGCCGTTGAGGGCCCGCCCCGCACTCCTGGCGATCCTCTCTTTGGCACTCGCGTCGTGCGGCGGAGCACCCGCGGCGACCCCTGCCGGCACACCCGCAGTCACCGTCGAGATCTCGTCACTGAACTCGGTCTTCGACCGCACTGAGCTGGCCGTGATCGCCGATGCGCCGTTCGCTATCCGCTTCGAGAACCTGGACGTTGTCCCGCACAACGTGAGCGTCCGCGGCGGGCCAGCGCCCCTGGTTGGCGAGATCTTCACCGGGCCGGCCGAGCGATCCTATTACTTCGCGTCGCTACCCCAGGGCAGGTACACCTTCCTGTGCGACGTTCATCCTGAGATGAAGGGCACGCTCCTCAGCGACTGACCCCTCCCGGCCCTCCGTTGACACGGTCGGCGATCATGGCAGCGAAGCGTCACGACCGAGGGGAATCTCCACCTGAGTCGCATAGCCGTCATCGCCGTTGCCGTCCTGCTTGTCTTCAGCGTGCCCGCGACCTCGGTCGCCGAGGAATCGACGCTCCCGGTCGAGCCTCCCAACATCGTCGTTTTCTACATCGACGATACGCCACCGCACGATGCGAGCCTCTGGAACGATCCATTGCGCACCCCGAACATCTACGAACAGTTCATCGAGGGCGGCGTCGACTTCACTAACGCCATCGGTGAAACGCCGCTGTGCTGTCCGGCCCGTGCCAACCTGCTGACCGGGCTGCACACCCACAACCACGGCGTGATCGCGAACGAGGCGGCGCTCTTCGACCCGTCCGAGCACATCGGCAATGCGATGAAGGAAGCCGGGTACGCGTCGATGTTCATCGGCAAGTACCTCAACCGCAACGACGAGTTGACGCCCGAGCAGTGGGCCGAGCATGACGCCGGCTGGACTTACCTCGACGTGACCAAGGGCGTTAACGGCTCGTTCATGAACTTCATGGTCCATACCAAGGAGAGCGAGTTTCGGCTCAGGAACGTTCACTCGACGCAGTTCGTGGCCGACGACGCCATCGCGCGTTTCCGACAGACACCCGCGGAGACTCCCCTGTTCGCCGTCCTGTCGATCTACAACCTGCATCTGCCGAACAGGCCAATGGCGCAGGACATCGGCGATACCCGGTGCGCCAACATGCCCCCATACAACCCGCCGAACTACAACGAGGCGGATGTCTCCGACAAGCCCACCGGGATCCAGGGGCTGCCGCTGCTGCCGGATACAGCGGGATGGCCGATGGTTCGCAATTGCGAATCGATGCTCGGCGTGGACAGGGCCGTGGGCCAGGTCGTTGACGAGCTGGAGGCGGAGGGTCGCCTCGACAACACGCTCCTTGTCTTCGCGGCCGACAACGGCATGGCGTGGGGTGCCCACCGCGCCGGACACAAGGGCTGGCCGTACACCACGCCGGTACCGCTCCACATGCGCTGGCCCGCGGCGGGCTGGGGTGACGAGCCAGCCGAAATGCCCGAGCTCGTCTCGAACATCGACCTGGCGCCCACCTTCTGCGAGCTTGCTCAGGCGTGCGTCCTGGGTCCGTTCGCGCACGGCAACGACGGCCCTGACGGGACGAGCCTCGTGCCTCTGATCAAAGGTGACGTACCCGACCTGGGACGAGACGCCGTGCTCGAGGCGATGTATATCCGCGGTGACATGAGCTACACCGCGTTGCGAACGACCGCCCTGTATGACGCGGGCAACCGCTGGCACTACGTCGAGTACGCGAATGGCGAGCTGGAGCTGTACGACCTGGTCGCCGACGAATGGGAGATGGATAACGTCGCGTCTGATCCCGCGTACGCCGAGGTCGTCGCGTCGCTTTCTGCGCGCCTTGCGGAGCTGCGACTCGAGGGCGTCAACCCGGGGACAGGCTCCATCCGGATCGTCCAGGACACGCGACCGGAGGCGGGCGTCGATTATCAATTCACGGGCGACCTGGGATCGTTCACGCTCGATGATGACGCCGATCCGACCCTGCCCAACGAAGCCGTGTTCTCCGGTTTGCCTTCAGGCATCTACACGGTCGCCCGGCCGACGACGCAGGCGCCATGGGTCCTGGCCGATATCGACTGCCAGGGCGTCGTCATCGTCAAGGGCACGACGAGCACGGTGACGATGTACGTCCATCCGGATGAAGAAGTTACCTGCACCTGGATCGACGCCAAACGTCGACCGGACGCATCGATCGCGCTGAGCACGGCCGGCCCCTACAGGATGGACAACCTGTACCAGCTGACTCCGACCAAGAAGCAGACCGCTCGGCGCAACGGCGTTGTACTCAATCGCACTTACACCTATCGACTGCGGATCCAGAACGACAGTGGGGCGAGCGACAGTTTTCTCGTGAGAGGCGACCCCACTGGACCAGGGACCGTAACCGCGGCATATTTCCAGAATGGCGAGGACGTAACTGCGACTGTCGCCGACGGGACTTGTCGGGTGGCCTTCGTCGTGCCAGGAGCCGCGCGCGATATCGTTGTTCGAGTCACCGTTGGCCCGGGGACACCGGCAGGATCGATATTCAGGGTGTTGCTACGGGTGTCGTCGGCCTCCGATCCCAATGTGGTCGACGTGGTTCGCCTCGTCGCCGCGCGGTAAACGGCGTCGCTGGGAACTGGAGCGGTAGTCCCCACCGTCCCACGCCCATGACAACCGCTCGAAGCATCCGGATCATCGTCAGCGCGGCCGCTTTGTCGGCCCTCGCTTTCACTTTGGCCGGCTGCACTGCTGGTCCTCCCCCGCCCAGCCCGGTGGCAAGCCCGGTCCCCAGCACAGCCATCAGCCCGGTCCCCAGCACAGATGCCAGCACAGTCCCCAGCTCAGTCCCCACTCCGGTCGCCAGCCCGGTCCCGAGCCCAGACGCGACCGGTGTGCTGCTTACCGTAGAAACCCGTGGTGGCAAGTGCGTCGGCGGTCCGTGCGGTATGACCGTGATTGTTGAACGGGATGGCCGCGTCCATCTGGCTGCCAAGCCACCAAACGACCTTGGTGTCGTCTCGCCCGACTTGATCGCCGCCCTCGACGCAGAGATCCAGACGACCGACTGGGCGGAGCTTTTCAGTCACCGCTTCACGGGCGAGTGCCCGACTGCGTACGACGGCCAGGAGGTCGTCTTCGAGTTCGCCGCCCCGACAGGAGTCCAGCGGGTCGCGACATGCGAGGTCGATGTCGACTTCGGCTCGCCGCTCTTCGTGGCCGTCTCAGCCGCCATCGGGCCGTTCGTCTCGCTCCCTATTTTTTGACGTCCGCGAGACGTGGTGAGCCGCGAAGGACTCGAACCTTCAACCAGCTGATTAAGAGGCCGAGGCGTACCGTCCGCCAGCGTCCGTCGAGCCTCCTCCCAAGCACGAGACGTGGCCAAGGCCGGCTACTCAGTCCGCCTCGGTTCGCCGCCGCTGCTAACTGCGCTGCTACCAGGCCCCGAGCTGGCCGGCAGCGACTAGCGGCCGCGGAAGACGCGCCAGGGCGTCGAGCCCAAGCTGTCTGGCGGTGTGCCACCAGAAGCCCTTTCCCGCGAGGATCACGATTCCGGTTGATACCCGCCTGAACTTTGACGCCCGACGCATCAGCTACGCTGGCCACTGCCCTGCGTGGCGCTGACCTGGGCGTTGCGGTAGGCGCCGCCGATGACTTCGTAGACGGAACGCTCAACCGCGATGGGCGAGGACTGGATCAGCTCCGTCCAGTGGAAAAGCTGGAGGTACCCGTCGAAGCTGCGGCCGCGGCGCGCCGACACCGTGATCAGGTCGCGGAATTCCCAATAATCCTTGGTTGGGAGCCTGATCCCCTGGGCGTGGGCGATGCCCCACATGATGGCCGGAGCCACGGCGCCGCCGAGGTGGGTATGAAGCTCGGTCAGCGGCCTGTTGCGCGGTAGAACAGAAGGCACGCCCCGATGCTACCCGCAAGCGACGGTCGGATTGCAGCTGGACGCGGCAAGCCGACCGCCTCGCGCGCAGCAGGCGCAAGACTGCGGAAGGATCGAAGCGCGCCCCCGTTGCGGGTCTCGTCCGCGCCGTACTAGGGGACGTACCTCCACAACTCGCGGCCGGCATCGCCGACATCGGCCGTGAAGAAGGCGCTGTTGCCCATAACGGTGAGATTGTTCAGGCAATAGTCGAGCTCCGGGTTGACGTTGTAGGTTCCGGCCGCGGTGCCGTCACTGCGCCACAGGAACCTGGGCTCGAAGAAGCATGTCGAGGGCCCGGTATAGGTCTCCAACTCCTCGTCGGAGTAGCCGCCGAAGTAGAGGACCGAGCCGAGTACAACGCCTGGGTAGCTTTCAGTGACCTGCGTGCCGACGGAGTGAGTGCCGGCCGTGGTCCCATCGCTGATCCATGGCTGATCGTGGCCCCTCAGGCCTTCATCGTCATCTTTGAAGAAGAGCAGCGTGCCGTTGAGGTTGTACAAGGCCGCGCCATCAACATCCTTGATGAGACGTGTGGTGGTGGCGGTGCCATCGCTAGCCCACAGGCCGCCTTCGGCCATGAAGAATGCAGTCTGGCCGATCCCCGTGATGTTCGTACGCGGCGCAATCCCAGAGATTTTGCGTGTTCCTGCAGGGGTGCCGTCACTCTTCCACAGGTCCTCATTGAAACTAAAGAAAAGTCTTTGGCCAATCACGGTGAGCGCGCCGAGGTCGCCCTCGATCAGGTTGCCCATTCGATCACGGAATAGCTTGGTTCCGGCTGCGGTCCCGTTAGTTCGGTAGAGCAGCGACATGTTGGACACAGGGTCATGGCGCGTGAAGAACAGCTTCCCGGCAAATGGGACGCAACAGAAGATGAAGGACCCCTCTGAGCCGTGCGTCATGTCCTTCACGAGCCTGGTCCCGTCAGCGGTTCCATTTGTCCGCCACAGGTCCTGTCCGGTCGCGCCGTTGTCCGCCCTGAAGTAGACCGCACCCTTGAACGCGGTAAATTCATCCGGCTCGGAGCTACCGGGGCCAGGCTGGATGTCACGGACGAGCCGCGTCCCATCCAGCGTCCCGTCGCTTACCCAGAGTTCGCGCCCGTGTATTCCGTCGT
Organism: uncultured Anaerolineaceae bacterium; assembly: GCA_964642085.1. Lineage (GTDB taxonomy): Bacteria > Chloroflexota > Limnocylindria > Limnocylindrales > CSP1-4 > JALYGJ01. The sequence continues at coordinate 1,823 of CAZXLP010000025.1, read as the reverse complement.
CAGCGTTGAAGTACAGCAGGCCGCCGATCGCTGCCAGGGCCTGTGGGTTTGAACTGGCTGGGCCGACGCGTATGTCCTTGACACGCCGCGTACCGATCGCCGTGCCATCCGATCGCCAGAGCTCCCGGCCCTTCGCGCCACCCTTGGCCACAAAGAAGAGCGTGTTGCCCATGGGTGTCAGCCACTCCGGGCGCGAATCGCCGGAGGTATTGATGTTCTTGACCAGGTAGGGGCCCGTGTCCGCCGCTACCGGGCCGGCCACAGCGGCCACCAGTAAAGAGGCCGCTGCCAGCGCAATGCCAACACGCGTTGCGAGGAAATTGGATCTCATGAAATCTCCTTCCTCGTTGTCAGGTCGTGTAGCCATGGCCACGCCCGCGATGGTGCGCTTGTACATGTTTCTCATTTCCAACTCAGTGGACGAAGATCGAGTGACCGCCGGGGCACGGGCCCCTCTCGGTCCAGCCGTACTCGCCGTCCTGGTAGTTCTGGTAGCGCGACATCACGGACCTCGCGACCTTGCGGATGGCGCCGCCGGGGCGGTACCACACCCTTGTGAGCGTCACCCGGTAGAACACGTCGTTCCATGAATAGCTGTCGGGATCGCTGAGAGCAGGAAGGTTGACCTTGACGCCCATCGGCTCGAATGGGGCCGGGGTGGTGGGCGACGCTCCGTTCAACGACAACTGGAGGCCACTCGTATACGTGGTCGTCCACACGGGTTCGGCCGGGTACTGGTCGTAACGAATTCGCTGAACCGTGAAACGCCAACCCACGGTCTGCTGTGACCCGTTGATCGAGTACATCGTGGGCGGGGTGATATCGATCCGCTTGAGGATGCCGCCCCAGTAGTAGGTCGGGTACGCGTCGTCTGGCACGGTCTTGTAGCGGCACTGCATGGTGGCACCGTGATCCGGGACCGCGGCCGCGACTGGTCCGGCCACCACGACCGTTCCGAGCATCGCGATGAGAGCGGCGAGGAAGAGCGATGAGCGGAATGCCGGCCTGTGGTGGGCGATCATCTTGGGCATCGGGTGACCTCGATACGGTTGTGCCTCTGCAGTAGAGCCCTGCTCGGGCGCAGCGGAAACCGTGGTGACACCCAGCGGGGTACGGGTCTTTCCATACGTGGCCGAGAAGGCGGTTCACGCGCCGATCGGCGACGTCGAACCTCCGTGCCAAGGCCTGCACCTGCGTGCGGCGCGGATCAACCTCCGACTTGGGCAGATACGCACGCCCGGCATAGAGCCGCTCATACGCGGGGACCAGCTCCGGCCAGACCGCGGCGAGCTTGTCCATGAAGTGCTCGCGTGTGCCCGGACGCATGTACAGGACGTTCGCCCAGACATGAGTCGCACCGTGATCGCGCGCAGCGCGGACGACATCGGCCAACGTACTGGCCCGGTCTCCCGACCGGGATCGCGAGTCACAGATGCGACCCTGGGCCGGCGACCGTCGACGGTTCTAGCGGGCTCGACGGTCCCGCAGCCGGTCCGCGTCGGCCATCAGGTCCGAGGCAGATAGACCGAGGGCACGCGCGAGTCGGTCGATGTTGACCAACGCGACGTTCCGCTCGCCCCGCTCGACACTCCCAACGTACGTTCGGTGGAGACCAGCGAGCTCGGCGAGCTCCTCCTGTGACAGGCGGTCGCCGCTTCGGCCCGACAGCGCGTCTCGTCGCTGACGCATGGCTACAAGATTGGCTACAGGGCACAAGAAAAGACCCCGGGGCACTTGCGCCCACGAGGTCATTTCACGTTCAAAATGCTGGTGAGCCGCGAAGGACTCGAACCTTCAACCAGCTGATTAAGAGTCAGCTGCTC
>CAZXLP010000024.1:0-13279 GCA_964642085.1 uncultured Anaerolineaceae bacterium | reverse complement strand
GGCCCGCGCCAGCGCCACGCGCTGCTGCTCGCCACCCGACAGCTGGACGGGAAGCCGCTTCTCGTAGCCGCGCAGGCCGACCAGGTCGACCATCTCCCTCACGCGGTCCTCCGCTTCCGCTGGTGGAAAGTCGCCGTTCTCGAGCCCGAAACGCACGTTCTGCTCCACGTCGAGGTGGGGGAACAGGACGTAGTCCTGGAACATCAACCCGAACCCACGGCGGTGGACGGGCACGTCCGCGAGGTCCCGGCCGTCCCATTCGACGCGCCCATGGGCGAGCGGCTCGAGCCCACAGATCGCGCGCAGCAGCGTCGACTTGCCCGACCCACTCGGCCCGAGCACGCTGAGTCGCTCGCCGCCGCTCACCTCGAGGTCGACACGATCGACCGCCACCGTCGAGTCGAACTGAACCGTTACGCCTGTGAGATTCAGCATCACAGGGCGCCCTGCGACGGCACCCGAACGCGGTCGATGGCCACGATCGCGACTGCGGTCACCACCATCAGCAGCGTCGCCATGGCCATGGCCTGCCCGAACGCGAGCGCGCCCGGCTGGCCAAGCAGGCGGAAGATGGCTATTGGCATCGTCGGGGTGTCAGGCCGGACGATGAACAGGGTCGCTCCGAATTCGCCGAGTGACACGGCGAACGAGAAGCCCGCACCTATCACCGCGGCGCGGGCGATGATCGGCAGGTCCACGTGTCGCCACGTGCGTACCGGCGAGGCGCCCAGCACGGCCGCCGCCTCGTGCATGCGGCGGTCGATAGAGCGCATGACCGGGACCACGGCGCGAACCACGAAAGGCAGCGCGACCAGCGCATGGGCGATTGGGATCAGGAGCGGTGACACGCGCAGGTCCACCGGCAGAGAGCCGAGCGCGACCAGGAAGCCGAAGCCGAGGATGACCGCGGAGGTGCCGAGCGGCAGTGTGAGGAGCACATCGAACGCGCGGGCGAGCACGCCGCGACCGGTTGCGATCACCTGTGCCGCGAGGAGGCCGAGCGAGACGCTTATTGCCGTCGCAATCGCCGCAAACACGAGCGAGTTTCGGACGGCCTCTATGGGCGGCACGAAGAGCGCGCTCGCGCCGTTGAAGAGCGCCGCGTAGTAGTCCAGGCCGTAGCCCCCGGTGACAGAGAGCGACCGCTCGACGAGCAGCGCGAGCGGCAGGCCGAGCAGGACAGCCATTACTCCCAGGTTGGCGATGACGAACGCGCGCTCACCGGTCGTCCGCGGGCGTCGGAGAGCGACGCGCGGCGCGGCAGCACGGGTGCGGACCGTGCCTCTCTCCTGGTAGCGCGCGTAAACGATAAGCAGGCCCGCCAGCGCGACAAGCTGGAGCACAGCGAGCGTGGCCGCGACGCGCAGGTCCAGCAACTGGGCCGCCTGCCTGTAGATCTCCACCTCGAGAGTCGCGAACTGCGGCCCGCCCAGGACGAGGATCACGCCGAACGATGTGAAGGTGAAGAGGAACACGATCGACGCGGCCGAAGCGATGGCAGACCGCAGGAGCGGAAGCGTGACCCTTCTGAACGCCTGCCAGCGTGTGGCACCCAGGGCACGGGCGCCGTCTTCCAGGCGCGGGTCGAGCTGTGACCAGGCACCGCCAACGACGCGGAGCACGACCGCGTAGTTGTAGAAAACGTGCGCGATCAGGATTGCCCAGATCGTGTGCTCGAGACGAAGGCCGAATGGGCTGCGCGGTCCGAGCAGCGCCATGAATGCGGCCGCGACAACGACCGTCGGCAGCACGAATGGCACGAGCGCAGCGGCGTTGAGCAACCTCCGTCCGCGGAACTCGAACCGCGCAAACACGTACGCGCCGGGCAGCGCAACGAGGACGGTCAGGACCGTGGAGGCGACAGCCTGCCAGAGCGTGAACCAGGCGACTTCGAGAACGAACGGGCGACCCAGGATCTCGAGCACTGGCGCCAGCTCGAAGGCTCCGTTCGGCGCCAGGCCTCTCAGCAGGATCGCGGCAACCGGATATACGAAGAAGACAAGAAGGAAACACAGCGGCGCCGCGGCCAGCACGAGCGAGCTGCGGGCCCTCCACGGCCCCGGCCTAGTGGAGGACGACGTCGGTCCACTCCCGTATCAGGCCCTGACTGATTTCGGCGTCCTGGCGCGGGTCCATCACGGTTGGCGTCGATACCTGCGCGGCGTTTTCGACGAACACCTGTGGCAGGTCCACACCCAGCCGGGCGGGGAAGACAAACATGTTCAGGGGGATGTCAGCCTGAAACTCGGGCGAGAGCATGAAGTCAACGAACGCGCGAGCGAGCTCGGGCCGCTTGGTTCCGTGGAGAACGCCGGCGTATTCGATCTGGCGGAAGCAGCCGTCGGTCACTACGCCGGTCGGCGCTTCGCTGGAAACAGGGTCGGCGAAGACGACCTCGGCGACAGGGCTGGTGGCGTACGAAACGACGATCGGCCTGTCGCCCTCGCCGGCGCCGCCCGAGAACGACGTGTAGTAGGCCGTGTCCCAGTCGTCGACGACTAGAACGTCGTTGTCGCGTAACCCGCGCCAAAACTCCAGCCAGGTGACTTCTGTGTCGTCGCCGAACCTGGCGTGCGTTGCGAGCATGAACGCCAGCCCGGGCGATGACGTCGCCGGGTTCTCCACCACGACCATCCCACGGTAGGCCGGATCCAACAGGTCGAGCAGCTCAGTTGGAGCAGGGACATCTGTGGTGAAGGCCTGTTTGTCGTAGTTGAGGCAGACGTCGCCGTAGTCGACCGGGGTGACCTCGCCCGACAAACCCATCGTGAGCAGGTCCGGCACCGTGCCGAGGTTGATCGACGTGTACGGGTCGAAGATCCCGGCCGCCAGGGCGCGTGAGAAGAAGGTGTTGTCGATCCCGTACAGGACATCGGCCAGCGGAGCGTCTTTCGTCAGGATCGCCTGGTTGACCATCGAACCGGCGTCGCCAACCTTCAGGATCTGAACGTCGACGGCGTGGGCGGCCTCGAAACCCTCGAGAACGGCGTCGGAAACGACAAAGGCATCGTGAGTCAGCAGGACGAGCTGGGTCGGCGCAGTGGATGGGCCGGCCACCAGATTGCACGCCCCGATAAGAAGGAGGACAGGCAGCACCAGGCCAGCCCGGACCCGGATGCGACGATCAGCCATCGGAAGAATCGCCGCTGCGTTGCGTGTGGATGATCGCCAGTCGACCGCTGCTGGTGGTGACCTCGGCGCGGTCGGCTGAGAGCTCGTTGGACAGCCCGCGCGTTGGGCCCTGCAAGAGCGTCTCGTCGGCCAACGGGTAACGCAGGCCAGAGGTCGTAACACCCTCCACGCGCTCGCTGAGGGCGAGCAACGAAACGAAGTCGCCGACGTCGCCGTTGATGTTCAGCCGGCCGTGCCCAAGGCCTCCTATGACTCGAATGATGCTCGGCCCGTCCACGAGGAGCACGTCCCTGTCGGCCAGGTCCGGCAGGGTCAGCAGCAGCAGGTTGGCGACGCTGTGCTCGAGGCGGGGCCCGCCGAATGCCCCGACGATGGCCACGCTCTGGGCACCGCGGGTGAGGGCCTCGAGCACGGCTAGCTCTGTGTCGCTTTGATCCTTCTGTGCCGGATGGATGATGACCTCCACCCCGTCGCGTCGGAGCTCATCGATCCTCTCGGGGGCAAGCGAATCGCCATCACCGACCACGACTGACGGATGCAGCCCGAGCAGCGCCGCCTTGAGCGCGCCGCCGTCGGCAGCCACGACCAGGGCCGGACCTTCGCCCGGTTGTCCGTCGAGCACACGTTGAAGCGCATCGCCGCTCTGGACGTCGCCGTCGGCCACGATGATTGCGCGCAAGAACGAATGCCTCCAGTTGGTGTGGGACGGAGGCGCGTCGCTCGTGGACTCCCTTCGCTGGTACGAACCAGATCAGGTTCCTAGGGTCTGCGGTGAACCCGCACTCTCAGCGCTCGGTGGCGCTCCCCTGTCCCGTGATGAATTTGTGTCGATTGTAACGGCCAAACGAGGCGGAGCCTAGCCAGCCCGATGCTATCCTCGCGCCCGCCATGGTCGAGATCCCGCCCGCCACCCAACGAGTGCTCGACGCTGCCGAGCGTAAGGGCATCAAGCTCGAGGTCGTCTTCTTCGACAAGTCGACCCATACCGCAGAGGACGCTGCGCGCGCAGTCGGCGCGGAGATCGGCCAGATCGTGAAGAGCCTCGTCTTCGTCTCGGACGACGTCGACGGTCTCCAGCCCTGCCTCGTCCTTGCCAGTGGCGCGAACACCGTCGATCTGGCGTTGCTCGGAGCGGTCCTGACGGTCCCACGCATCCGTCGCGCGACGGCCGATGAGGCGCACGAGCTGACGGGCTTCTCGATCGGTGGCATCCCACCGTTCGGCCACCGTCAACAGATCCGCACGGTGATGGACCCGGATCTTGCCCGATATGAGACCGTCTGGGCCGCCGCGGGAACCGCCAACGCCGTCTTCCCGCTCGCCCCGAACACGCTACGCGTGCTGGCTAACGCAGTCGTAACGGCCATAACCGACATTCGACCCGGTCAGATCGAGCAGGATCAGCGGGCCAACGCATCGACCAACGCGTGACCCGCTCCCCGGGTTCCGGGATGACGAGCGGTGAAACAGAGATCGGGCGTTTAGCCGTGCAGTACCCGGGCGGCCTCGCCGCACGCTTCCGCTGGGCGGGAAGTGGCCGCGCAGCCGAGGTCTTCGCAATCTCCGAGGCCTATGGAACGCTCACCGACCACGGTTCGCTCGTCGCCGAAGCACCCGATGCGCTGTGCCGCGCCGAGCTGCGCGTGGAAGGCCCAACCAGCTCGTGGACCGCGCGTTTCGCGTCGGTCATCTTCGACGAGCCGCAGGGTGTCCTCTGGGACACGCATGGATTGCTGCTCGTGAAATACGGGTTCCTGTTGTACGCGCTGGTCGGACGCACCGGTGAGCTGGCCTGGACCTACGCGTCCGGCACCCCCGCTTTGGCCATCCTCGCTTCATCGCGGCTCGATCACGTGCTTCTTCAGACCGAGCTGGAGACGATCGCTTTACGAGCGGACGGAGAAGTTGCCTGGCGGGCAGCGCACTCGGACGTGATCACCGACGCTCAGCTGGTCGCGGGCCGCCTCGACTTGACGACCTACGGGGGACAGCACGTCTATCTCGATGCGCGCAGCGGCCAGCAGGCGTAGGCGCGTCCTCCCTTGCTGTGCCTGATCTCCGCCTGATCTCCGCAGTCGGCCTTCGGCCGCCGCTGCGCGGTCGGCGAAAGCCGCACGCCTGCGGTGCGCGACTCTCGTCTCCCTTGCGATGCCTGATCTCCGCAGTCGGCCTTCGGCCGCCGCTGCGCGGTCGGCGAAAGCCGCACGCCTGCGGTGCGCGACTCTCGCCTCCCTTGCGATGTGGAGGAGTTGTGGACATAAGCACAAGTGCCTACGGGATTGTGGAAAACCGCGCTTGACCATTTCTTGTAGCCGCCGTTACCGTTCGTATCAGCCCGGAGGGGCCAGAAGCGAAGCTAGTGACTGCGATCACATCAAGGTCCACGCCTCGTGAAGGTTCCTCCGGGTTTCTTGTTGCCGTGAGCCTGGCCGCTGTCCTGGCCCTTGGCGCCCTCTTCCTGATGATCGTTGCCGGAGTTGTGCTGCGCTCAGTCGGCTCCGGATTTCGAGTAGGGCGGTTGCTCGGCGCGACGCCTCTGGTCTCGATCGACGAAGCGCTGGCCATTGCAGGCGCGGACGAGCCACGCTACGTGCGGGTCATCGGCCGCATCAGCAGTGACGAGGAGTTTCCGGACGATCAGAACCGGCCGCTCGTCTTCCGGCGCTCGCGGCTCGCGGTTCGGGGCGCGGACGGTCGCTGGCTGACTGCGTTTGACGAGCGCGAGGCGGTCCCTTTCGGGGTCGAGACGCGTTCGTCGTACATCGCCATCGACGATGTGGCGCTCGGCGAAGGCCTTGTGGTGATCCCACGCGAGTCGGTTGGGCGAGTCAGCGACCTGCCGCCCGATTTGGGCGTCGATCTACCTGCCGGCATCGACACTGCCGCACAGGCGCGGCTGACCATCGAGCAACTGTCAGCGGTCGAGCAGGCAACGGTCGTCGGCCAACCCACGCTGCGCGACGGTGCCGCGCTCATCACGGCCGGGCTCGGGCGACCGCTGATCGTCACCACTCTCGAACAACCCGCGGCGATGCGCGTCCTCGCCCGTGGCCGGCGCGGTCGAGTCGTGCTGGCGACAGCCGCGCTTGCGCTGGGCCTCGGGCTGCTGGCCGGAGCCGTCATCGCGTTTCTGCTCGGTGCCTGACCATCTCGTCTTCTTCCGCCTGAGCGCCTGACCGAACGGCAGGCCGTCGCGGCGCCATCGCCCGGCCGTCGCGGTCGTCCGGTGCTAGGCTCGGGCGGGTGTTCTCTTTCCGTGTAGCGCTGGGGCTCGCCGTGCTCATCCTGGCGCTAAGTGCGACCACTGTGCTGGCCGCTGATCCGACTCCTGCGGCCAGCGGCATGCTGATCGACCCCCTCGACCCGCGGGCCGGGGCTGGCGCCAATCGGGTCGGCGCGCCCCTTCTCGCGCTGATCGCGGTGATCGTCATCGGTGCGGCCACGGCGGCAGTGACCGCGTTCTACGTGCGGCTGACGCGGGCCCGATGAAACGGCGCGTCATGGCCCGGCCAATCCAAGCGCCGCGGGGACCCCGATGGCGCGATGCCGGGGTGTTCGGCGTCGTGGCGGTGCTGGCCGTAAGCGGCCTCATCGCTATCTCGGGGATTCTTGCCGGCGCACCGCCCGCGACCCCGACGAGCGGCGCGCGCGTTGCCGGCGCACCATCCCCGGCCTTCACGGTTCCCGCCGTCCCAAGCGCGACGCCTCGGACAGATGCTGGGGCAGGAACGGGAGTGCTCCCGCGGACAGCGCCACCCAGCCCTACAAGTCGGCCCACAGAGGAACCGACCAACAGCCCGGCGCCAACGCCGGGTCTCGAGGGTCGCGTGCCCACGAGCCCAGCACAGTTCGACCTCGAGGGACAGCAGATCTCGATCGGGTTCCCGCTCCGACCCAACAGCCGATATCGCTACCGAGACAACTTCCTGGATCTGCGAGATGGTTCACCCGAGGCGTACAACCACGCCCGGATGCACAAGGACGGCACGTCCACGAGGCTGCACGACGGCACCGACATCTACGTAGCACTGGGCGAGCCACTCGTCGCCCCGTTCAGCGGGATGGTGATCGACGCCCGGAGCCGCTGGCAGCCGTGGGAGCCCGACCGATACGGCAACACGATCGTGATCGTGAGTGACGAGCGGACCAGCGCCGGATACCTGGCGCTCTTCGCGCATGTCGATCAGGTGTGGGTCGATCCGGGCACGCACGTTACGCGCGGCCAGGTCGTCGGCACTGTCGGTCGCACCGGCAATGCCGAATTGCAGAGCGTGCGGCCGCATCTACATTTCGAGCTCCGCGCGCCGTTCCTGCTTAACTGGTCGTTGCTGGGCGAGGATCGCGCCGTCGACGCGTTCAATCCCTATCCGTCTCTCGTCGGAGCCGACCCCAAGCGCACCTGACCGCTCTCGCAGCATGTCGGCGAACGCCGTTGGGACCTTTGAGTGAGTGGCAGGTCTAGTGGGGTTACCTACGCTCACAAGCACTCGGCAATGAATTGCCAACCTAACATTTCCCACCACCGGAGGCCCGCGACGAGCGCAACCACGTCGTCCTCTCTCCTGACCGTCGGTGGCGCCGCCGATCTCCTCGGCGTGCATGCCAATACCGTCCGTGCCTGGACCGATCAGGGGTTTTTGACATGCCTGCGCATCAACACTCGCGGCGATCGGCGATACCGCCGGCAGGATATCGACCGTTTCCTGGCCCAGGCGCGACGCAAGACGCCGTCGTCGAAGGCTGGACAGCGATCCAGGGGTGACCTGCCAACGGTTGTCCAACGAGGCGACGATTCGCTGCGCGTAACTGCAGTGCTCGATGCGGTCGCCCGGCTGGCGGCCGAGGCCGAAGACTTCAATCGGCTGGTGAAAGACGTTGCGATGGTCCTGTGCACCGTCGCCGGCTACCAGTCGGCGGGGCTTGTTAGCGAAGACGGAAGCGTCCAGCAGTTCGTAGGGCGAACGCGCGCCGATCGGCGGATCTTCGACCAGGTAGTCGCCACCAGGCACCCGGTCGCCAGCCGCCCGCGGCGGGGCGACGGCAGCTACCGCGCTGGGCTCCCTGTTCCTAACCCCGATGACACAACGAGCGTGATGCTGGTTGCCGGCACGAGCGCGACTCGCCCGGCCGAAGAGGACGGTCTCCTCCGCGCCGTGGCGGCGCAGCTCGCTATAGCGGCGCGCATACGTGTCCGGCTGGTGGAGGCATCAGAGGGCCGGCGGCGGGCCGAGTTGCTGATGGCGATCAGCAGCCACATCGGGTCGCAACTCGACATGTCGAGCATCCTCAGCCAACTCCTCGAGCGGGCAACGGAGCTTTTCGGCGCGGATCACGGAGGCGTGTTCAGCCGCTTGGCGAACGGGTCGTTCCGGACACTCGCAACACGTAACCTGACGCCCGAGTTCTGCGAACTGCTCGAGCACGCCACCAACCTGCCCGTGTCGGTCCTGGCGTTCGAGGAGCAGCGGATCGTCTCCATCCCGGACTATCCCGACGACCCCCGGGCGATGGAGCTGCGTCACGCCTTCGTGCGCGAGAAGATCAACACGCTCACCATCGCGCCGTTGTTTTCGGATGGCAAACCGCTCGGCGAGCTGACGCTCTACCACGACACTCATTTCGAATGGAGCGCCGAGGACCTGGCGCTGCTCGAGCAACTCGCCCGTCACGCGTCGACGGTGCTCCGCAACGCTCGCAACTATGACCAGATGGCGACGTGGGCGGCCCATCTCCAGTCGATCCAACAGCTCGGCTCCCGGCTGACGCGATTGCGCACCGTCGCCGAGATCGGGCAGGGGATCTGCGCCGAGCTCAACCAGCTGATCGACTTCCACAACGTCCGCGTGTATCGGATTGAGGGTGAGAACTGCATCCCGGTCGCCTGGCGCGGTGAAATTGGCGAGTACGAAGGCGAAGACATGGAACAGCTCAGGGTCGCGGTCGGACAGGGAGTCACCGGCTGGGTCGCTCGTCACGGTCTTGCCCAGAACGTGGGCGACGCCGCAAAGGATCGACGCGCACAGACGATCCCGGGCACCGAAGACGACCTCGACGAATCTCTCCTACTGGCGCCAATGCTCTACGAGGACGAGGTGATCGGGGTCATCGTCCTGGCCAAACTGGGACTTAATCAGTTCAGCGCGGACGATCTGCGGCTGCTGGAGATCTACGCCTCGATCGCCGCCCAGGCGATGGCCAACGCGGACGCGACCGAACGTCTGAGCGCCCAGTCCAAGGCACTCGAGCGGCAGCTCAACAACCAGCGCGAGCTCCTTCGAGTCACCGAATCGATCCTGTCGACACTCGACACCCAGGCCCTCCTGGAAGAGATCGCCGAGCGCCTCAAGGCGCTCGTCCAGGTCGACAACATCTGCGTCGACGTCCATGACCAGCGAGCCGGAGTGCTGCGGCCCATCTTCGCGCGCGGGACCCAGGCCGTGGAGTACCTGGCCACGACGATCCCGGATGACCAGGGAGTCGGTGGGTACGTGCTCAAGACCGGTGAGGCGCAACTGGTGCAGGCCCAGCTGACTGATAAGCGCGTCGTCCACTTCGCCCTCGGCCCTGAGCCCGGCGCCATGATCGTCGCCCCGCTGCGCGGCGCGGACCGGATCCGGGGCGTGCTGACCATTGAGCGCCTGGGGGCCGGAGCGAGGTTCGCGGAAGAGGAGTTCGAGCTCGTCAAGCTGTTCGCGGCGCATGTCTCCATTGCGCTCCAGAACGCCGAGACGCACCGCGCCGTGGAACTGCGCGCTGAGACCGACACGCTGACTGGCCTGTGGAACCACGGCGCCCTGATCGATCACATCGACGATCTCGTGAGCCAGCGGGCGGGCTTTGCGATGCTGATGGTCGACCTGGACTTCTTCAAGCGCTACAACGATCGCTTCGGGCACCAGGCCGGGAACGTCATGCTCAAACACATCGCAGCGGTGCTGCGCGGGTCATGCCGTGAGACGGACCAGGTATTCCGGTATGGCGGCGACGAGTTCGTGCTGGTTCTGCCGAGCACGTCCCTGTCCGGCGCGCGAACTGTCGCAGAAAAGGTCCAGGCAGCCGTCAGGTCCGTCAACGACGGCCGTCCGTCACCCATTCCGCTCACCTGCTCCATCGGGATGGCGGTTTTCCCAACGGACGGCGAGGACGGACAGTCGATCATCCTCGCCGCCGACCGTGCCTGCTACGCGGGCAAGCGCGCCGGTCGGGCTCGAATTGCGACGGCAATCGAGGGCCTGGCCCTCGCCGGGGAATTCCAGCCGACAGAGCCGACTCCGCTGGAGATACCCACGACATCATCCGCCGAGCCGGCCAAGCGCGAGCCGTTCTACTCGGCCGTCTGAGCCTCGCGGGCCGGAGCCTTCCCCGTCGCTGCCGTGCGGCGCGCGATCCGCACCGGCGTCAACTCGTCCAAGCGCAGTGTCTTCGCGGCATCACCCTGGTTTTGGGCGATGCATAGCCGGCCGTACGAGTCCTCGTAGACCAGATACTCCCCGGCTGAGACCTGCCCGAACGTCTGAGCCCAGGTCATCGCGGTCGCCTTGGCTCGAGACTTGCCAAAGTGCACGTCGACCACGTCGCCATGGGCGATCCCGGGTAGTGCCGTTGCGAAGTCCGCGGCGAGCCCGGCCAGCTTGACGTTGCCGAAAGTGTCGCGGTAGATGACGCTCGTCTCGAGCTCGTTCTCACGCACGATCACCGGCGGCCAGTCGATTGCCGTCAGTTCCTCTGGATCAACGCTCGGCCCGAGGGCGTCGAGCGGCACACCGAGCGCCAGGTGTGCCGCGGCCGGAGCGAAGAGGTCACGGCCATGGAAGGTGTGGGTGACGACGGGCAGCCGGTATTGTGCGTTCTCGATCTGATGGACACGGACGACGCCGCCGAGTCGCTCGGCGCCCGGCAGCAGCACGCCGTTGTCAGGCCCAACGAGGTAGTCGCCGCGGCCGGTCTCAATGGCAATCGGACGCCTGGCCGTCCCAACGCCGGGATCGACGACACAGACGTGCGCTCCAATCGGCAGGAATGGCAGGGCGCACCAGAGCATCAGCGCGCCGTGGCGGATGTTGTATTTGTCGACCTCGTGGCTGATATCGACGATCAACGCCTCAGGGGCGATGCTGAGCACAACCGCGCGGCAGATCGCCGGTGACGGGTCACGCAAGCCCCAGTCGGAGGTGAGGCTCACGAACGGCCGATTGCTGTCGTGCGGGAGGCGGGCCGCGGCAGGCGTGGTAACTACGCGGGTGAAGCGGCGGGACATGATCGGGCGATGGTAAGGCGGATGCTCGAGCAGGCCATTTGCCGCGCAGCCGGCGCGCTAACTTGAGCGGTACATGACCGACGTTCGTGACCGCGGCGGCGCCAAGTGGGATCGCGCTGCGCGCTACCTGAAGGTGGCAATGATCTTGCACGAGCACCCCCAGGGCATTGCCGTGCAGTCGATTGCCGACCTGATCGGCGTCTCCAAGCGCACTGTCTATCGCGACCTCAACGCGATGACCATGGACGCCGAGGTACCGATCTGGGAGTCCGGCAGCAAGTACGGTCTGGAGGCGGGCGCCTTCCTCCCGCCACTGGCCCTGACCCTCCACGAGGCGACGACCCTGTTCCTGGCGGCCCGGATGCTGGCCAAGGCGAGCGACGAGCACGATACGGAGCTGATCGGCGCCTTCGTAAAGCTCGCCCAGATCCTGCCGCCCGTGCTCGCCGAGCACATCCAGGAGACCGTGGACGCTTTCTCCACGGCGACCGAGCGCAACGAGAACTTCACGCGCGTATTCCGGATCCTTGCTGAAGCCTGGGCACAACGGCGGGTAGTCGAGATCGAGTACGACTCGGCCGTTTACGACCCGAGCAAGGGGGCGCGCAAGACGCGTGTGCATCCGCTCGCCATCGAGCCGTCGGCATTGACACACGCCCTTTACCTGATGGGCTGGGACGAATCACGCAAGGCGAACCGCACTTTCAAGGTCGAGCGCATCCTGTCTGCCTCGCTGACACCCGACACGTTCGAACCTGTGGCCGGCGCAACGACGGCGCGCGACCTGCTTCGGGCCTGGGATGTGATCGCGGATGAGGAACCGGTCAGCGTCGTCATTCGGTTTTCGGTAGCCGTCGCCAAGCGCGCCGCCGAGACGCGCTGGCACCCGAGCCAGGAGCTCGAGAAGCAGCCCGACGGAACCTTGATCTGGCGCGGCCTTGTCTCGGGCATGCGCGAGATCCGTATCTGGATCCTCGGCTGGGGCGCGGACGCGGAAGTTCTCGAACCACCCGAGCTCCGCGCCGAGATCGCCGCCGAGCTCCAGCGCGCTGCTGGGCAGTACCGGGACGCGTGACCACGGTCCGTTAGGACGGTCTCAGCGGTCGTTTGACTCAGCCGGCGAGTCACAGGCCGCTGGCTAACTCACGGGTGCGGCGCCTCGACCTGTCGCGGTAGTGCGCGGGCAGCCGCCACGAAACGCTCGAGCCAGTAGCCCCACATCACCTCGTGCAGCTCCACCTGGGCGCGCGTGGGCAGGCCGACATGACGAATCGTCACATGGGTCCGCGAGCCATGATCGATGGCATCGAAAGCCACGACCGTCAGCCGCCCGATCGGCTCCGCCTCCCACTCCCACGAGAAGCTGATGTGCTGCGGCGGGCCAACGGACAGCACCTCACCCACCGCCACCGCGTCGCGGAGCCGCAGACGGACGCGCCCGCCGACGCGCGGCTCCAGCTCGGCTTCGTCGAGCCACTTGGCAAGCCCGTCGGCCGTCGCGAGCAACGGGTAGACGAGGACTCGCGGCGCATCGACCTCGGTCTGGAACTCGACCCGGTCGCTCAAGCCGGCGCCTGCCTCTTCGGCCGGAATCGGAACCATGCCCAGAAGAGCACGGAAGCCGCCGCGAATCCGATGAGCAGTAGGAGAAGCGTGAAGAAGGAGGTGCGAGTGGTATCGGCGAGATATCCCGCGCTGGGGTTGAGCAGAACGTGAGCGAAGCCGAACAGGCCGAGCCCGATCAGCACGATCCATACGCGGCGATCCCAGGCGTAAACCGCCGCACCGGGAAGGAAGCGCAGAGGCAGCATCGCGAAGACCGCGTTCTCCAGACCCGCCACAACGATCGTCACTGTCGCCGCCGAGAGCGTGGCAGTTGTCAGATCACCC
>CAZXLP010000023.1:0-13361 GCA_964642085.1 uncultured Anaerolineaceae bacterium | reverse complement strand
CCTTTGCCGAGTGAGGAGGTCACGCCTCCGGTCACAAAGACATACTTCGCCATAGATTCGGTCCTCCGGGGGTTTCTCCAATGTTACCCCAAGCGACGGGCAAGGCGCGGCGGATCGCCGCGAGACAGCCGCACACCGCGCGTCCGCAAGCCGCTCGGGTAGCCGCAGGGCACCGCTGAGCGGCCCCTCGACCTTCGCTTGACCAACGAGGTCCCGTGCGCCAGAGTCGCCCAGGGCGTGAGCGATAGCCGACCCCTCGTGCAAAGGAGACGACATAGGCGCGCGCGTAGTGGCCACCCTGGCCGGCCTTATCGCACTGGTCGGCTGTACGCCGGGCACTGGTGCTGGCCCGTCTGCGGGCGGCTCGCCTCCTGGCACAACCTCGCCCACACCCTCCGCTGACCCGTCCGCGGGCGGCCAGCTGCGCCACAAGGTCACGGTGGGGACGGCGCAGCTGGTGCTCGTGCCCTTCGAGCGTAGCGATGACGACATCGCTCTGGTGCTCACCAATGCCTCCGGCCTCGCCGAGCTCAAGTGTTCGAAGCGAGCCGAGCCACAGATGTGTTCGGCAGCCCTGAAGTCGATCTCCGAGCTGTGGCGTGGCAGCAAGGACGGATGGAACACCGGTGAAACGGTTTGGGTCGGCCATCGCGGCAAGCCGGACGAACAGGCGCTCCCGCTGCTTCTGCGCCATCCGTTGGGAGGCAAGATCGACCTCATCGCGGTGCTCAATCCGGAGCGGTCGCGGACGTCAGGGTCCAACAGCGCGTCGCCCTCACCGCCGGCAGCACCCTCCCCGTCCCCAACGCGTACGTCAACTGCGACCGAGAGCCCGACCGTTTCGGGCGCAGGCTGGACCTCTCGATATACCTTGGAGGTGGTTGTGAACGGGGACCCTGCTGGCGAGGGGCAGGCGGGCACAGCCACCTGTGACCCCTGGGCGACCATCGACAGCTATATAGACATCGAGGGGGTCCCCGACTTGGACCACCCCAGCGCACCGGCCCGATTCTCGGCGGTGTGGACCTTTTCAGACGGGAGTATTGAGACGCTCTGCCTGTTTTGAGCAATAAAGAGCGTTTCGGGTGTCTGTAGGGCTAGCTAGATCGCTGCGCTAGACGGGCGATGGTGGTCATCGTCGTCACCGCCGTCGTCGTCATGGTCGTCATCGTCATCGGCGCCACGCACAGACCGGGTCGGTTCTCGGTGCCCGGGTGGTTCCTGCTCCACGTGTTGGCTACGAGCGCCGGCGAACTTGAAGGCCGTCTCACAGCCGGCCGCGCGCTCCCTTCGTCAGCTGGCGGTTAGGCCCGGCGGAGTGGCAAGAGCAATAACAGTGCCAAGACGGCGAAGGGGGCGAAGACCACCAGCGCACCCACGATCAACGGCCCGAACGGGTTCCAGGGCGGTTCACCGAAAGTGACGCGCGGCGAAACGGCCGAAGTTTGCTGGGCCGCCGTCGTCGTCACCTGGTAGGTCCCTCCCGACGGCACCTCGGTCCGACCATACGGCACGTGGCCCGTGTTGTTCGTCGAGCTCGAGAAAAGGTTCTCCGACAGCCGCACGATCCCTAACGAGCCGCCGGACGACGTCACGACCACCTGCAGGTCGCTGGGCATGTCCGCGGAGTCGTTCTCGCCCGAGATCCCGTCCTCTTCGAAATGGATCCAGACAGTGCCAACCGGCAACGTGACGGATCCTGTTCCTGGCACCGGAACTCGCCCGTACGCCGCGTGGTTGGTGAACGGCAGGCCCCCGAGCAGGAACCAGACGGCTCCGAGCAGCAGTCCGACACCGAGGAGAATCAGTGCCACCCACCAGGGCGCGATCGAGCGACGGCGTTGCTGGGCCGGGGCGGGCTGGATGGTCATGAATCCCTCAGAAGCTGGCTTGGGGGAGCGGCGTCCAGCCCGGGCCGGGGATGAACAGGATGTCGCCGACGCGGATCGAGTTCCAGTCGGCGATGTTGTTGTAGTCGGCCAGGTCGGTCGGGTTGACGCCGTACTGCTGGCCGATGCCGGTGATCGTGTCGCCTGACTGGACCACGTGGGACTCGGCGCCTGCGGTCGGTACCGGGATTGCCGGGATTATGAGCACCTGACCGGGCACGATCACGTAGTCCGGGCCGGCTATGGCATTCGCCTCGGCGATGAGCTGCCACGGGATGCCGAATCGCAGGCCGATGACGCTGAGCGAATCGCCGGACTCGACGGTGTAGGTGCCACCCTCGGGCGGCACGAGCGTCGGCGGTGGTGTGGGCGTGGGCGCGAGCGTCGTGATGGGCGATGGGGTGACCGGCGCCGGAGTGAACCCGCCGCTCGCCCCCGGCGGTCGCGGCGTCGCGACGGATACGCCGCCGGGCCCGGTCGGGAACAATCCGACCAGCAGCGCCGCCGCGAGAACGGTCGCGGCGAGGGCGAACGCAAGCAGCGTGCTGACGAGGAATGACATGCGACCCATCGATCCGATCATAGCCCGGGAGCGTCCGACGGCCCGATTGGCGCCTGGTGGCAGATCGTCCCGTTAGGGGGCCTAGTGCGGGCCGGGCCCGGGTGTCGTCCGACCTGGGCCCCAGACCTCCGGCCCACAAATGAACGGTCGCGGGGCGGGTGCATGGGCGGATCGCCACGTTGGCAGGCCGTCCGAATTGGTCGGTAGCCGGCCGTCCTCAAATGCCCGCGCGACTTCGCGACTGACATCGATGAAGGACTCCCAGGGGTAGAACGGCCAGCCCTCCGCCGCGCAGATTCGGGCCAGCGACCCCTTGGCGAAGACCATGTCGGCGTGGGCGGCCGCGTAGCGATCGCTGGTCCCGTCGCCGATGAACACCACGACCCGTCCGCCAGCCTGATGGAGCCTCACCCGCTCGCGCTTGCAAGTACCGCAAACGAAGCACGACCGATGACCGAAGGGGAATGACAGCCCCGCACGGCTCTCACCGACGCGGTTCTCGTTCGTGGCCACGAACAGATCCCCTACCCCGAGCGCGGCCAGGTTCGACGAGACGTAGAAGCCGAAGCCGTCGCTCACAACCTCGACGTGCGCGCCGCGCGCGCGAACGGCAGCCACGAATGCCGGGAAGGCCTCGTCCTGGGCCATCTGTGCTGCCTCGCGGCGCAGAAGCTCCGCGTCGCGCGGCAGGACTTCCATGTCCCACATCATCAGCTCGCGCGAGCCGAGCTCACCAGCGTCGTAGAGCGCGTCGCGCCGGGCCAGCTCCGCGGTGTCCGAGTAGTGCCGGGCCATCAGCGCGTCGCCAACGTCGACGAGGGAGATGGTCCCGTCGTAATCGACGAGAAAACTGACCGGCGCGCCACCCGTCTCGAGGGACGGAACGGCGCCGGCCGGGTTGTCGCTCAGACGGAGCCCGTGTCCTCGACGGCGTCCATGTCCGGCTCGAGCTCGAGCGCCTCGTCGTCGGCTTCCTCGGTCAGCTTCAGCCATACGAACAGACCGGCCAGGACGACGAGAGGAACAATCACGACCGCGGCGAGCAGCACCACGAACATCAGCGCCACGAGCTTGATCAGCCGCTTCATGCGGAACCTCCAATATTCATGCGGTTATCGGCCAAGACCGTAGCGCAAAGTCGCGCCGAGCGGCTAGCAAGCACCTTGCCTGGCGTTGCGGCGACAATCAGGTTCGACCCTTGTCGGCGTTCTTGATCATCTCGTCGATCTCCTCGCGCGTGAATTCGACCAGCACGTGGCGCAGCCCGAGACGGGTCGGCATCAACAGCCGCATAACGAATTGGTGGTCCTGTTCGAAGAAGAAGACGTCGCGCGGCTGCTGCTGGTCGATGTAGCTGCCGACAACGCGCAGAGCCGTTTCGTAGAAGCCCGCCGGCTGGCGGGGCATCCCCTTGGGCTCTGGACCGCGGCCCTGCCGCCGCGCCAATGCCTCGTCCATGAAGCGCGAGATGTCGTCCTCGCGCAGGTGGAAGCTGTCTTTCGTCAGCCGCGCGGCAGGATCGTCCCACGGCCGATCGTCACCCACGGACACGGCCAGGCCCTGGATGAGAAACCCATCGTCGGTCTCGGACAACGTGATCTCGCGCATGCCGCGCTGGTCGAGCATTGCGCCGATCGACCGAAGTACCTCTTCGTAATCCTGGCGCGGCGCACCCTCGTAAATCTGCATTCGTGCAGTCTACGAGTCGCCAGCGACGGCTATCGCGTCGGCGGGGGCGGAACGGGCCGCCCATCCCAGAGGCTCTTCTCACCGAAGAGCTCAATCGAGAGCGTGGCGATCCTGTCCATGCGCAGGAAGATCACCGACCGGCCTCCTGTCTCGATGCGCCGCAGGTGATCCGCCCATTGCGGGTACTTGAAGACCCAGCTCTGGCTGGGCTCGTCCTCTACCTGGTCGGCGAGTTGAAGCAGTTGGTCGATCTGGCCGGGCGGGAAATCTGTGTTGAGCAACAGGGACATCGCTTCGACGATCTCGGGAAGCCTGGCCAGGTTCTGTGGCTTCAGGAACTCCCTCCGCAGCGCTGCGAGGACCTGCTGCTGGCGTTCGTTACGGCCGAAGTCACCGCCACTGCCGTGCCTGGTGCGGACGTAGCGAAGCGCATCTGCGGGCGATAGCCGATGCTCGCCGGGCGCCAGGTAGAACTGCAGAGTGTCATCGTTGATGTCACGCGTGTTGTTGACCGTGACGCCGCCCACGAGCTCGACCACAGACATGAAGCCGGGCATGTTCACGCTGGCGTAGTAATCGATCGGGATGCCCAGCAGGTAGCCCACCTCGTACGACAGCGTGCGCATGCCGCCTTCGGGGTAGACCTCGGGGCTGCGGTTGGCGTAACCGGCGAACGTGTTGATCTTCCCGTTGTACGTTCCGCCGCTGTAAAGCGGGAAGCGCGCCACGTCACGTGGGAAGCTGAACATCAGAACTTCGCCGGTGTCGCTGTTGGCGCTGACGACGAGGATCGTGTCAGTCCGCTTGCTCGTGCGGCCGGGCTGCCAGTCGAGCCCGACCAGCAGCACGTTCAACAAACCGTCGCTGTGGGGATCGATCTGGGTGATGTCGAACTCCGGCGTGGGCCCGGGCTCGATCGTTGGCTCAGGCTCGTTCGTCTCCTCTTCCCGGGGGTCAACGTAATCGGGCGGTCGTGGCGTCGGCGTGGCGGCCGGGTCGATCGTCTCGCCCGGCGGCAGCGGCGTGGGGCTCGGCGTGGCCGGAGGGGGTGTGCCGTCGAGCGGATTGCCGGAAAAGATGTCCTCGCTGTAGTCACGAACTCGCCAGACCTGCACGGCGGCGAAGGCGTCAGCACTCCCGACTGCACCGATTAGGAGCACAACGATCAGTGCCGACGCGACGCCCTGATGCCAACCGCCGCGCCAGGCATGAAGAACGGCGCCGATCCACCACAGCCCAAAAACGATGATGCCCACGATCACGCCGAATGAAATCGTCGGATCGAGGATGCGGAATGCCGCCCCTCGGGAAGATAGGACGACGACTCCAAATAGGATCAGCGCGACGACCGGGGCGGCGAAGATCAGCGCGGTCCTGTGATCGCGCAGGTACGCCTGGCCGAGGCCCGGAAAGATGGTGCTCAGAAGCGCCGCAACGGCGCCTGACCGTTTCTGAGCGCCGGGCGCGCGCGATGACTGAGTTTCGGTCGTGTCTGAGTTCAAAGCGGCTTGCGCCTCCTAATTCCACTCTAGTCGACCTGCCTGTGACGTGTGGCGAAGGCCCGGCGTTCCGTGTGCCGCACGGGCCGACTGTTGATCGGCTGCGCCACCGGAAAGTACGGCGTGGCCTGTACCGCCTATGGCATTGCCACAAGCACTGGGCGGAGTGAGCATCGACTCGTGCCCCATTCGGTGATCCTGCGCGCGCTCGCGGCCCTGCTCGTCGCCGTGTTCGCCGCGGCCCCGGTAAACGCCGGCGCCCCTGCGGTCACGCTGCCCCAGGCACCCAACTGCCCCGTCTTTCCGAGCACAAACGTCTGGAACAAGCCAGTGACCGGCCTGGGCATACACAGCAACTCAGAGGCGCTGATGGAGAGCATCGGGTTCGACGCCTACCTGCACCCCGACTTCAGCTCGGTCTCCGGCGGCAACTACGGCATCCCATACAACGTGGTCAAGGCCGGCGCGAAGAAGAAGACCGTCCGCTTCACCTGGCCTGGCGAGTCAGACCGGGGTCCGTATCCGATCCCGAGGCGGCCGAAGATCGAAGGCGGCAGCGACCGCCACATCCTGATCGTCGACCGCGACGCCTGCTACCTGTACGAGCTGTTCGCCGCTCGGAAGACGTCGACCGGTTGGCGCGCGGGCTCGGGCGCGATCTGGAATATGCGCTCGGATGCGCTGCGACCAGACGGTTGGACCAGCGCCGACGCAGCCGGGCTGCCGATCCTCCCCGGCCTTGTCCGCTACGACGAGGTCGCCGCAGGCGAGATCCGCCACGCGCTCCGATTCACCACGGACGTCACGCGCCGCTCGTACATCTATCCGGCACGCCACTTCGCGAGCGATTACACCGACCCCAACCTGCCGTCGATGGGCCTCCGCATCCGACTGAAGGCGTCGGTCGATATCAGCGGATTCGGCCCACAGTCGCGCGTGATCCTGCGCGCCCTACAGACGTACGGGATGATCCTGGCCGACAACGGATCGCCGCTCTACGTCACCGGCGCGCCGAACGCGGGCTGGAACGATGACGACCTCCACGACCTGCACCAGATCAACGGCGACGACTTCGAGGTCGTCGACACCTCGACGCTCCGGAACGGCTAGCCCAGGTCGGTCAGCGCTGCTGCGATCTCGCCGGCGACGCGGGCGTTGTTCTCGATCAGTGCCAGGTTCGCAGCGACCGATCGGCCGTTGGTAAGCTCGGCGACGCGAGCCAGCACCCAGGGCGTGGCTGCCGGGCCGTGGATCCCGGCATACACCGAGTCCGAAACAGCCTCGGCAATCGCCCGGTCGGCCTCGTCACGCCGGAGCGCGGCTTCGGACGGCACTGGCACGGCCACGACCAGGCCGGTCGCCAGGCCGAGGCCCCAGTGGACAGTCGCGAGGCGCGCCGCGTCGTGTGCATCGCGAACCGAGCCGACGAGCGTCCGGCCGCTCTCGCGAGCGTAGAAGCCAGCCAGCTCGCTCGTCCCCCAGCCCACGATCGGCACGCCGCGCGTCTCCAGGTATTCGAGCGTGAGGTCCACGTCCAACACGGATTTGGGACCGCTACACACGACCAATACCGGCGTCCGGCCCAGCTCGTCGAGATCTGCCGATATATCGAGCGTCTGCTCGCCGCCCCGGTGTACGCCGCCTATTCCACCGGTGGCGAAGACGCGAATGCCCGCCAGGCGCGCCGCGATCATCGTCGCCGAGACGGTCGTGCCTGCCCAGCCGCCCTCGTTCAGCGTCACGGCCAGGGTCGCCCGCGATGCCTTTCGTGCCGATGTCTGCGCGGCGAGGGCCTCGAGTTCCGATTCAGACAGGCCGACGCGCACCCGGCCCTCGAGGACGGCGATCGTTGCCGGCTCGGC
This sequence comes from uncultured Anaerolineaceae bacterium, assembly GCA_964642085.1. Lineage (GTDB taxonomy): Bacteria > Chloroflexota > Limnocylindria > Limnocylindrales > CSP1-4 > JALYGJ01. The sequence continues at coordinate 5,860 of CAZXLP010000023.1, read as the reverse complement.
CCCGGCCGCTCGAACGGCCGCCTCCGCGCGGCGTGCAGCGTCCAGGTTCATGGGGGCCGCCAGGCCGTGGGTGATGAGCGTCGATTCGAGAGCGACGACAGGTCGGCCATACGCGACGGCCTCCGCTATCCGTGGCGCGACCTCGAGCAGTGGAGAGACCACCGGGACCGATGTCAAACGAGCAGCTCCTTTCTGGGAGCGGTGAGCGTTCGAGCCGCAGCCCGGTGACCAGCCAGCGCGGCTCGTCGTAGGACGGTGGCATTGCGCTCGACGCCCGGACGATAGCCGCTCGCGATGAGTGCGTGCAGGAAGCCGGCGTCGAACGCGTCACCGGCGCCCGTCGTATCAGCGGCGGCGATGGGCTTGGTGCCGACCACCGACTGGAGAACTTCACTGTTTCGCTCGCCCGCCCACAGCACGCGACAGCCGCGCGATCCCTGCTTCACAACGGCGACCGGCGCAAGGGCAAGCAGCTTCTCCGCCACTTTCCCCGCCGCTGCCGGCCCGAGCAACGCCGCCACCTCGGCAGCGTTCCCGAACAGGATGTCGGGCGCCGCCTTCCGAATCAGATCCTCTCCCGCGCGCCGGCCGCGGCTCACCAACGGACGGGCCGACGCAAGGTCAACCGAGATCAGCGCGCCCATGCTCCGCGCTCGTCCGATGGCATTGAACGAGGCGTTCGCGAGCTGGCCGCTCATGAGCGAGTAGGCGGGCACGTGGAGCGCGTCGATCCGGGAGAGCCAGGCATCCTTCACCGCGGCCACGGGAAGGGCATCGGCTGCGCCACGATCGGTGATGAACGATCTCTCGCCGTCCGCCGATAGGAGGGCTACCAGTCGAGCCGACAGGCCGCGGACCCGTACCGCGTGGACGGTGACTCCTGCTGCGCGCAGGACCGCCGTGAGTCGGCCGCCCAGTTCGTCGTTGCCAATCGCGCCCAAGAACGACGCGTCGCCGCCCAGCGCCGCGAAGGCTCGGGCGGTGTTTGCCGCCGACCCACCGGCGCGGAAGCGAATCGTGCCGGCGACATCAGTGCCGGCCACGGCCGCGCGCTCGGCGCCCACGACGATGTCCATCGTCAGGTCACCCAGACATGCCAGTCTCGGCTGCGTTCGCAAGCGAAGCGCTCGGGACCCGGGCTACCGGGGACCGAACGTGTAGCGCGCAGCAGTCGGCAGGACTGCGGAGATGGCTCGTCGCACGGGCGGCCAATGTTATGCCCGCGTTACGCCATGCCGAACATGACCCGCTAGGCTAGGCGGCCGACGAATGACTGACGCCTCCGACGACCGCCAGACCTGGCGCGACCTGGCCCAGCAGTTCCGGGTCGACTCGATCCGCGTCTCCAGTGCGGCGGGATCGGGCCATCCGACCTCGTCCCTCTCCGCCGCTGAGTTGATGGCCGTCCTCGTCGCCAAGTACTGGCGCTACCGCGTCGATACGCCCAAGGATGCGCACAACGATCACTTGATCTTTTCCAAGGGCCACGCTTCGCCGCTCTACTACTCGATCCTGAAGGCGATCGGCGCGATCGACGAGGCCGAGTTCATGACTTACCGCCGCCGCGGCAGTCGCCTCGAGGGCCACCCGACACCTGTCCTGCCCTGGGTCGACGTTGCCACCGGCTCGCTCGGCCAGGGGCTGCCGGTCGGAGTTGGGATCGCGCTCACCGGCAAGCGCCTGGATCGGCTGCCTTATCGGACCTGGGTACTGTGCGGCGACAGCGAGATGGCCGAGGGATCGATGTGGGAGGCGATCGCGCAGGCCTCGTTCGACAACCTCGACAACCTGACCGCGATAGTCGACGTCAACCGGCTGGGCCAGACCGGGCCGACTCGCTACGAGTGGAACCTCGACGTCTATGCCGACCGATTCCGGTCGTTTGGGTGGCACGCCATCGAGATCGACGGGCACGACGTCGACGCGGTCGACAGGGCCTACGCCGAGGCTGTCGCGACCAGCGACCGCCCGACGGCGATCGTGGCGCGTACCGTGAAGGGCAAGGGCGTCTCCGCGGTCGAGAACAAGCTCGGCGCCCATGGCAAGGTGGTCGACGACGAGGCCGCCGCGCTGCGCGAGCTGGGACCGGAGCGCAACATGATCGTGACGCCGCAGGCACCCGACACGTCGAGAGCGGCGCACACGTTCGATGCAGGCGAGCTCAACCTGCCGCGCTACGAGACCGGCCAGAAGATCGCGACGCGCAAGGCTTTCGGCGACGCGCTTGCGGCGTTAGGCCGGGCGCGCCCGGACGTCGTCGCGCTCGACGGCGAGGTCGGCAACTCGACGTACACAGAGATCTTCGCCAAGGAGCAACCCGAGCGCTTCTTTCAGATGTACATCGCCGAGCAGCAGATGATCGGTGCCGCGGTAGGCATGCAGGTTCGCGGGTGGACTCCGTTCGCGGCGACATTCGCGGCATTCCTGAGTCGGGCCTACGACTTCGTCCGGATGGCCGCCGTCAGCCGAGCGAACCTCGCCCTGTGCGGATCCCACGCGGGAGTGTCGATCGGTGAGGACGGACCGTCGCAGATGGGGCTCGAGGACATCGCCTCCATGCGCGCGGTCTTCGGGAGCACGGTGCTCTATCCGTCGGATGCAAACCAGACCGCCAAGCTCGTCGCGCTAATGGCCGATCAGCCCGGGATCAGCTACCTGCGCACGACGCGCCAGGCGACCGAGGTGATCTATGGGCCGGACGACGAATTCGAGGTCGGCGGCAGCAGGGTCGTGCGCCAAAGCGCGGACGATCTGTTGACCATCGTCGCGGCGGGAATCACGCTGTTCGAGGCGCTGGCGGCCGCCGACACCCTGGCCGCTGACGGCATCAACGCGCGGGTGATCGATCTCTACTCCGTGAAGCCGCTCGACGTCGCGACCCTGCGCGATGCCGCCGAGGCGACGGGACGGGTAATGACCGTCGAGGACCACTGGCCCGAGGGTGGTATCGGCGAGGCAGTCTTCTCGGCACTGGCGGAGGCGGGCGTACTGATCGCCGGAGCATCACTGGCGGTGCGCCACATGCCCCAGTCGGCAACGCCGCAGGAAGAGCTCACCGATGCGGGCATCGACGCCGGCGCGATCGTCGCGGCCGCACGCGAACTCGTGGCCCGGCGCGCGGGCCAGACAGCCATGGCAGCCTCGATCAGCGGCGCCTGATGTCAAACAACGTCGCCGTCGCCGGTCGTCAACGCGTATCCGTCGATCTCCGGGAGCGCATCGATCGGACGCTGGCGCGCGCGCTGGCCGAGGACTGGGTCAACCGGTTGTGGGCCCGCGACGCCTCGCTCTGGACTGACGACGAACGCGTGGCCGCGCTCATCGACGATCGCCTCGGCTGGCTGGACCTGCCGGTCACCTTCGGCGAGCGGGTGGACGTGCTCGAGGCGTTCGCACAGGGCGTCCGTGCCGACGGTTTCATTGCTGCCGTGGTATGCGGCATGGGCGGCTCCTCGCTAGCGCCCGAGGTCTGCGCGATGTCCCTGCCGATGGGCGAAACCGGCATTCCGGTGCGCGTCCTCGATTCGACCGATCCGACCGCTGTACGCGCTGCGTCGACCGCGTCTGATCCGGCCAGCACGCTGTACCTGATCGCCTCGAAGTCGGGCACGACGACCGAGACCCTGGCGTTCCTGGCCCACTTCTGGAAGCTCGAGGACGACGTCCACGCCGACATTCCGATGGGTCTTGCCGGCGAGCATTTCATGGCGATCACGGATCCCGGCAAAAGCCTGGACGCGATCCCGCACAGCGACCTGTTCCGCGAGGTTTTCCTCAACCCGATCGACGTGGGCGGGCGCTACTCCGCGTTGACATACGTCGGCCTGGTCCCCGCCGCGCTGATGGGGCTCGACCTTCGATCGTTGCTCGACGCCGCCGCCGAGATGGCGACGAGCTGCGGCGCGACAGATCAGCTCAATCCCGGCCTGTGGCTCGGCGCCGCGCTGGGCGCGCTGGCCGGCGCCGGACGCGACAAGCTGACGCTCGTCATCGAGCCGCGCAGCGCCGCGCTCGGAGGGTGGATCGAGCAGCTCGTCGCAGAAAGCACCGGCAAACGTGGCGTCGGCATCGTCCCCGTCGTTGGCGAGCCGCTGGGCGAACCGGGCGTCTACGGCGACGACCGCGTCTTCGTCCGGCTCTCAAGCGGTAATGACACGGATTGGGACACGAGTACCAGTGCCGCACTCGATGCGCTGGCGGAGGCCGGCCACCCCGTCCTGGACCTGGAGCTCGGCGGCGGCGTGGAGGCGCTGGGCGCGGAGTTCTTCCGCTGGGAGTTTGCGACCGCCGTCGCGGGCGCGGTCCTCGGCATCAACCCGTTCGACGAGCCGAATGTCACGGAGTCCAAGGACAACACGAAGCGGGTCCTCGAAACGTTCGGTGAAACAGGCGCGCTGCCGGCCGCGGAGGTGCTCGCGACGGAAGGTCCCCTGAGCCTGGCCGGTGACGCTCCCATGCGCCTCACGACGGCGAGCAGCGACGACTTGGTCACCGTTCTCCGCCGACACTTGGCACGTTGTCGCCCCGGTGGGTACATCGGTATCCATGCGTACGTGGCCCAGACGCCGGAGCGGGATGCCGAACTGCGCGGCATCGGCCAGCTCCTGCGCGATAGAACGACGCGGGCAGTCACCCTGGGCTATGGGCCGCGCTTCCTCCATTCGACCGGCCAGCTGCACAAGGGCGGCGCCCCGATCGGGTGTTTCATCCAGCTGGTCAACGACTACGTTCCGGACGACGACGTTCCCATCCCCGGCTCGCAGGAATCCTTTGCGGCTCTGACCGCCGCACAGGCAGCAGGCGACTTCATCTCGCTCGAGTCGCACGAGCTGCCCGTGGTCAGCATCAACCTCTCGGCCGACCCCGACGAAGGGCTCGCCGCGCTGCGCGAGGTGCTGGAAGCTGCGCTCGAGGAGCCGCTTTCAGTCGACTCAGCCGGCCCAGCCGACGTCGTCGACACGGCGCCGGCGGGGGCTGCGAGCTAGACAGATGCCCGCGGAGCTTGCGATCGTCGGACTGGGCCGGATGGGCGGCAACATGGCACGCCGGCTGCACGGGGCCGGCATCCGGGTCGTGGCCTACAACCGGTCGCGCGACAAGACCGAGGAGATCATCGGCGAGGGACTCGAAGGCGGCTTCACCCCGGCAGAGGTCATCGCGATGCTTACTCCACCGCACATCATCTGGCTGATGGTGCCCGCTGGAGATGCGACCGAGCGAACCCTCGATGAGTTCGCGGCACTCCTGGCGCCGGGGGACACGATCGTCGACGGCGGCAACGCCAACTTCAAGGACTCCAAGCGTCGCCACGCGATGCTGAAAGAGCGCGGCGTCAACTTCGTCGATGCCGGCGTCAGCGGCGGGATCTGGGGCATGACCAACGGCTACGGCGTGATGGTCGGCGGCGAGCCCGCGGCCGTGAAACCGCTCGAGCCCATCTTCAAGGCACTGGCCCCGCCAGACGGCGGCTACGTCCATTGCGGACCGCCGGGGTCGGGACACTACGTGAAGATGGTCCACAACGGGATCGAATACGGGCTGATGCAGGCGTACGCCGAAGGCTTCGAGATCCTGCACAAGTCGGAGTACCCGCTCGATCTAGCGGCCGTGGCCGAGGCCTGGATGCATGGCACCGTCGTCCGCTCTTGGCTGCTCGAGCTGCTCGGCCGCGCCTACAGCCAGCACGGCGAGGACCTGGGCGACATCCGCGGCTACGTCGAGGATTCGGGCGAAGGGCGATGGACCGTCCAGGAGGCAATAGACCTGGACGTACCGGCGCACGTCATCACCATCTCGCTGATGACGCGCTTCCGGAGCCGCCAGGAGGAGAGCTACGCCGCGCGCGTGCTGGCTGCGCTGC
>CAZXLP010000022.1:9765-13563 GCA_964642085.1 uncultured Anaerolineaceae bacterium | reverse complement strand
GCGGTGAAGATCGCGCCGAACGCCAGCAGGGCCGAGGCAGCCACGAACATGCCGTTCCGACCGCGCAGCAGCGCGAGCTCGCGCGAAACGGTGTTGACGCGCGCGATGCGTCTGGTGGCCTCGAGGACTGCACTCATCGAATCAATTTGAACCGGTCGGCACCGTCGCGCACCAGCCCATAGGGTGGGCGTCGCCTATCAACGACGCTCACGCGCGGAACGTCGCTCCTTCACGTCCGGGCAGGACCTCCAGCCGATCACCGGCCATCGCACGCGCGTCGTCGACCATCTGGTCCAGCTCCTGGTCGTCGTGCGCGGGATCGTGATGGAACGTTACGAGCCGTTTCGCGCGGGCCAGCAGGGCCAGGCCGACTGCGTCCGAGATCCGGCTGTGCCCCCAGCCGATCCGATCCGCGTACTCCTCGGCCGTGTACTGCGCGTCGTGGATCAACAGGTCGGCGTTCGCCGCAAGATCGTGGCCCGAGGTCCAGGCCGGGTCGGTCGGCATCCCGTTCGAGCCGAGGGCCGGCTCGTGGTCGGGCAGGTAGGCGAGCGTGGCCGTCCCGTCGGTCAGTCGGTAGCCGATCGTCTGGCCGGGGTGGATCACCATCTGGCCGGTCACCTGGAGGCCGCCGATCTGGAATGGCTCCATGGGCACGTCGTGAAGCTCCAGCCTGGCCGCGACATCGCGCAACCGGACGGGGAAAAGCGGTGGCGATAGGTAGCGGGTCAGTCGGGTGCGCAGGTCCTGCGTGGTCGATGGCGGGCCCCAAACGTGGACCTCGAAGTCCTTCCGGAAGAAGGGCGCAAAGAAGCCGAGTCCCTGGATGTGGTCCATGTGCAGGTGCGTCAGCAGGATGTCGATTCGCCGCGGCTCCTTGTACGTGTCGCCAACGCGGCGGATGCCCGTCCCGGCGTCGAGGATGACGATCGTGCCGTCACGGCCCTCGACCTCCGCGCACGACGTGTTGCCGCCGTAAGCCACCGTGTCCGGACCCGCGCTGGCAATTGACCCGCGCGTGCCCCACAGGCACACGCGCACGGCGCCGCCGTCGAGGCCGTTCCCGTCGGTCACTGCTGCTTGCGTTCCCAGAACATGGCCACGGCGCCGATCAGGTGGCCGCCGGCCCCGAGCAGCGGGAAGGCAGTGATCTCGACGTTGCGCTCGACCCCATCGAGGCCCCGCCCGATGACGCGGCGGTGGACGGCACGCAGCTCGCGCATGGCGACGTTGAGGGGCGTCTGATCCTCTGACAGTGGGTTGCCCTGCTCGTCGCGGAAGTCGAAGGCGCGCGTCCGTTCGGCCAAGGTCATGTCGCCAGCCTCGTCGAAGCGCTCACCGAGGATCAGCTCGGCGGGTTCGTTGAAGAAGAGCAGCTCGCCGGTCTCGTCGGCAATCAGCGTTGGCACGGCTAGGCCGGACGCCAGCTGCCGCATCAGGATCAGCCCGACGTCGCGTTGCGCCATGGGGCGATTGTCGCTGAAGGACTACGAGACCGGTGGCGGCGTTGGGTCGGGCGTCGGAGTGGGATCCGGCGTTGGTGACGGAGTCGGTTCAGCGGTTGGTGAGGGCGTGGGATCCGGCGTTGGCGGTGGCGGGTCGGGCACGATGCCGAGACCAGCGTGCACGTACGCGAAGAAGGGCACCGAGATCTTATCGACCCGGTGACGCACCACTCCAACCGTCAGAGCGCTGATTGCCAATGGCCTGCCCTTCGCGCTCTCGCCCACATAGATTCCCATGTGCTTGATCCGCTTCGACCTGGCGTAGGTCCACAACACCAGGTCGCCCACCCGCGGGTTCGTCTGCGAGAGAAGTCCGCGCTCGCGCCCCCACTTGTAGTACTCGTCCGCGATGAAGCGCCTGCCGCCGACGCGGTCGAGTAGCCCCGCCTGTGAGAACACGTAGTGAACAAGGCCCGAGCAATCGAAGCGAGCCGGGCCCTCCATCCCAAGCCGGAACGGTTTGCCAATCTGCGACTCGGCCACTAAAACGACCAGTTCCTGCTCGTCGACAGCAGCGCCTGCGGCATTCGGCACCATGGCCGTGGCAATCAGCGCAAGCGCCAGAGCGGCGCGGCGCACAGAAATACTCATGAAGCGACGGTCCCTCTTCCCCGCTGCACGCTGGGGCGTGACGCGGTACCTCCCCCGCTGCACTCTGGGGCGTGCAGCTTGGGTGAGGATCGTAGGGGTTAAGTGCGCAAAATGACACCATGCAAACGCCGCGTTTTTCGAGTCCGCGCTCAGCGCGACTAATCTGCGCGCGCAATGGTCGACCAGATCCTCGAGGAGTCCAGCTTGGCCTGCACGCTGTGCGGCCGACCGCTGGGCTACAACCCGGACGACCAGCCCTATTGGCCGACAGGGCCGATGTGCGGCGATTGCTACCAGGCGCGCGAGATGGACAATGACATTTGGGCCGCCGAACTCAACGACGAGACTGACCTGTGACAGGCACACACTTGAATACCCCACGGCATAGCACTCCCAGTGTTGCCAATCGGCTCATTCGCGCATGCGTGCCGCCGTGGCTCGACGAGATCGGGATCTACCGCATCCGCTGGACTGGTCGCCCGATCAGTTCACGCTGGGATCCACGTCCGACGTGGGCTAGGGAGCGCTCTGGCCGCCCGGACAGCCCTCATGGCATCACTCCCAGTGCTAGCCGAACGCGGAGTGAGCCATGAGCTACGACGTCATCGTCGTCGGCCTCGGCGCCATGGGCTCCGCCGCGGCGTACCAGCTCGCGTCGCGCGGCGCTCGCGTGCTCGGTATCGAGGCGTTCGGGCGCGCGCATGAGCTCGGCTCTTCAGGCGGGCTGACGCGGATCATCCGCCTCGCCTACTTCGAGCATCCCGACTACGTGCCCATGCTCCGCGCGGCGTGGGACCTCTGGCCGAAGATCGAGGCCGAAGCTGCGACGGGCAAACTGATCCAGGTCACCGGTGGGCTGTACATCGGCCGGCGCGGGAGCGCCGTTCTCGACGGATCGTTGAAGAGCGCCCAGTCCCACGGCCTTGACCACGAGGTGCTCGAGGCGGACGAGGCCCGGCGCCGATTCCCGGCCCTCCAGTTGGACGACGACATGGACGCGCTCCACGAGCCGCTGGCCGGGATCCTCTTCCCGGACAAGTGCATGGAGGCCCATCTGAGCCTCGCCGAGCGGCACGGCGCAGAGCTCCATTTCGACGAACGTGTGACCGGCTGGTCGTCGGACGCCTCAGGCTTGAGCGTCAACACGAACCGCGGCACCTACTCCACAAAGAAGCTGGTTGTCGCCGCCGGTGCGTGGCTGCCCAAGCTCGTTCCGGACCTCGCGCTGCCGCTGCGGGTCGAGCGAAACGCACTGTTCTGGTACCAGCCGATCGCTCAGCCTGAGCTCTTCGAAGCGTCGAACCTACCGGTCTGGATCCTTGAGCTGGACGACGACTACGCCTTCTACGGCTTCCCGTCATTGTCCGGGCAGGGAGTGAAAGTCGCCCGCCACCACGGCGGTTCAACGGTGGACCCCGACGCGGTCGATCGCGAGGCGACCGCCGAGGACGAGCGCCCGGTGCGCGACTACATGGCGCGCTACATGCCGCTCGCAAATGGGCCACGGCTCGATTCGCGCGTGTGCATGTACACCAACACGCCCGACTTCCACTTCATCCTGGACTTCCACCCGGCCGACGAACGCGTCGTAATCGCATCGCCCTGCTCCGGCCATGGCTTCAAGTTCTCGAACGTGATCGGCTCCATTGCAGCCGACCTGGCGCTCGAGGGCAGCACCGATTTCGAGATCGGCTTCCTGTCG
>CAZXLP010000022.1:0-9665 GCA_964642085.1 uncultured Anaerolineaceae bacterium | reverse complement strand
ATCGAGTGGTGCCGTGCAACTTGTACGGTGTGGAGTGTCTCTTCGATGCGGCAGGACCTCAGTCCCTACCGTCATCCGTTCGTCACGGTTTCCCGTGAGAGCCGTCGAGCCGTCCCCCGACCACGCGGGGGCTTCGTCTAGAGAATAGCCACCTCTGCAGCGGTTGCATCACCCTCGGGGGCGGGCTCGTCCCCAACCGGCCGTGTGCCCGTTACTGGCACGCCGGCTGCGGCGCGGACTGTCCAGGCGTTGACGGTATCGCGCCACGCGCGCCGCGCGGGCGCGCTCTCGTGCCGGTCGACGGCGAAGATCGCCCGCAGCGAACCGTTTGAGACGAGCGCCGTGACCTCCCGGTCGTTGGGCCCCCGCCCGCGACGCATTCCACGCGCGAAGAGCAGCGCCGCCCGATAAATCTCGGCACGCTGGCGTGACGGCATAGTCGTCAGCAAGGCCGGGGGCGGCGCGGCCGTGTCGTATGCGATGCCGGCTGGAAAGCGGCGCGCGAAGTCGGCGATCAACAGCCCAACGCTCGGCAGTGGCGCCCCGGCGTCCGCCACGACCGGCGTCGGCTCGGCTCGCCGTGCTGCCTCGGCGTCGTCCCCAGGCCATAGCGCCAGCGCCTCCTCTGCCAGCTCCGTAGCGGCGGCCCGCGAGTCAGGCCAATCGCGCCGATCCGGGGAAGCGTCCACCAGGCCGGCCGAGGCGCGCACAAGATCCTCTGCGTCCCGTGACCGCGCGGCGGGCTCGGGTTCGAACGTCCACAGCACTGTCGGTGAGATCCAGGCCGCCGCTCCACCGCGGCGCAGGAGCGAAGCGCCCAGCCTGTACCCAACGTTGCGCCGTCGCCAGGCCTCGGCCCTTCTCTTCTCCGCGGTCGTCCCGCGGTTGCTCGAGCGGTCATCAAAACGAAGCTTGGTCACCCTTACCGCTCCGCCCGCCGCGCGCAGTCTGCGCAGCCATTCGGGCAGCGCGACCACCCCGTCATCGGACGCCCGACCGGCGGGCAGGCTGACCAGCAGGAGCAGCGAAACAGCAAGCGCCCCACATACACCGAGCATCCGCCAGTCAGCCGTGGTCGGCAGCCAGAAGCTCGCGGCCACGCCCGCGACGCCCACCAAACCTGCCGTTGCCAGGCGTAGGTACGCGTTGCGCGTGAAGGCCTGCATCTGCGCCGCCGCGAGAACGGAGCGAACTGTGAAGAGGACCAGGAGGGCCACGATCAGCAACGGCGTCAGGGCGTCGACGACGAAGACGGCCACTGCGGAAGCCAACAGCCCGGTCGTGATCCCTATGACGAACGCAAGCCGGACCACGGCGCGGTCGAACCGCTGGCGCAAGTCGACCAGCAGCGGCACGTCCATCCGCTTCAGATCGAAATAGAGCAGGCGCGCCCACTCGAAGCTGGCCCGCGTGACCGGGGCGAGCGAAGCGAGGAGGACGACCAGGGTCGCCCCCGCGGCCGTTGTCGCAGTCGCGATGCCGGCGATCACCACCAGCGCCTCGAGGCCGACCAACGCATACGAGACACCCGGGCCGACCGCCTGTCGAAGAGCGCGCAGCCGCGGAACCGGCATCCCCATCCGCACCAAAGGCACCAGGGTCGGAATGGCCAGGGTGCGATATGTCCGCGACGTGTAAGAGATCTCGATCGACACGACCACCAGGATTGCAAGGAGCTCCGAGATCGGGAACGCCCAGATGCCGACGAAGGGCCAGAGGGCGAGCAGCACGCCGACGCTGACGAAGTCGAGGGCGAGAAGCGACGGCAGGGGCCGGTAGACGCGGCGCAGCGCGTATGCGCCCGAGTGGTAGGTCCGCGCCACGAGATTCAGCGAGGCACCTATCAACAGCGCCACAGCCAGCGCGTCGACCGGCCCGAGCCCACCGCCAACCGCCCGACTGACCGCGTACAGGACCGCCACGGCACCCACCCCCACCGCCACGCGGGTGGAAAGCGTCAGCCAGCGCGCGATCTCGCGCGGAATGACATGGCGCGCCTGCCGGCGTTGGAGGGTCCGGATCTCGGAACGCATCTGTTCGAGGGCGCCCCACCAGAGGTCCGTGGCCAGCGCGACCGAAGCCTGGAGGATCACGATGAGCAGGAACTCCGAACGCGGGAAGACGCCCAGCAGGAGCACGACCTTGGCCGCGTGGATTACGGTCGATATCGCCGTTCGCGCGACCAGGAAGCGCAGCCGGTAGAAGAAGTAGCTCGCGAAATGGTTCGCGAGCAGGGCATCCTCTAGTCGGACCACCGATGCCTCGCGACGGGCCTGGCGATCGATCCAGCTGGCGAGCGCTTTCACCTGCGCCCCTGGTTGCGGTCGCGTGCCCGGCGCAGCGATCGCAGCCCCCACTCCTGGCGGACGACGCGATATGGGGCCTTCCGAAAGGCGGCCGGTCCGGGGACGCCCGTGGCCGCGGAAGCGACGACAAGAGCCAGCTCGTGGTCCAGCTCGTCGAGCTGCTGCCGGTCGGTGATCGCGTGGGCAAGCAGCGGAACAGCAGCGCCCTGTACCTGGGCGTCCTCGCGGTCGAGAAGAGCATTCAGAACACCGGCGACCGCGCGGCCGCGGTCTTCAGGGCTGGCGTCGTGCAGGGCATTCGCCGTGTTCGCGGCGCGTCTCCGCGCGTCGCGTAGCAGGCCGCGAACCTTTCGCTGCCCCAGCGCCACCGTGCCGTCCATCGTGACGCGCATTCCGACGAAGGCGACGCTGGTCGTGCCACGCGCATCCGGCCAGTCATCGGAGCCTCGACCCGCGCCGTTCATATACCAGTCGCGCCGCTTGTCGTCGTTGAAGCGCAGCCCGAGCGCGGCAATGCCGGCATCGAGCGCGTCGCTTGCCCGCAAGGCGACTGTCGCGTCCGGATGCGCGAACACGAGGTCGTCCGAGTAGCGCCCATAGAAACCGCCGCGAAAGTCGCCCAGCGCCTGGTCGACGTCGCGCAGGTAGATGTTGAAGCAGACGCACGAGATCGGCTGCCCGGTCGCGACGCCATGCAGGCGGCTGGCCGGGTGGCCATCGTCGGTCAGGACGGTCGGACGGATGACCTCGTTGACCAGCTCCCGGTCGGCAGGCGTGGGCAGCGTCTTCCCCGGAGAGCACATCGCCACCTCGATCTGCGACCAGATGACGGACGGCGCTCCGAGTGGGATCGAGTCGGTGTAGGAGTCGACGTCGCGGCGCAGCACATACAGGCCGCGCGAGCGCGGGTCTGCCCGGGACCGTCGGTGCGCGCGGACGTAGCGGGCAAACGCCGATACGCCGTCCATCGACGAGACGCCGTGCCGGTACGAGTACACGCTCGACGACAGGAGCGGTTCGATCGCCTCTGTCAGAACGTCCGCGACGACGCCGTGGACGATCAGGTCGAGGAGCGGGTAATCGAAGACCGTGCGCTCGCGGCCCTCGACCACGATCGCCCTCACCTTTGCCGGCCGGAGCCGGTAGTCGCCATCTCCGACGGTCTGTGCGAGCAGGCGCGCGACGTGGCCGCGGTGCATCACGACTGTGGCGAGATTGACCTCGCCGTCGGTCAGCCGATGCAGGCCGCCGTCAAACAGGTGCCGCTGATGGAGCCGATCGATCTGTCGTTCGTAGCGGCGCCGGTCGCCCAATGCGGCATGAATTCCGCCGTCGCGTCGACGCAGGCGCCCACGCTCGATCAGCCTCGAAAGCTGTGATCCGAAAGCCACACCTAGGGAATGACCTGGATGTCCGCCTTCGAGAGATCCTCGATCTGGGGCCAGGTCATGTACAGCTCGATGAGCCCGTGCACGCAGACGATCCGGTTGAGGTACACGACCTCGGGCTTGCCGTTCAGCGGCCACGCACGCCGCTGTTCGCCCCAGATCAGAGCGTTGAAGCGCTGGTTCGGATACGGCAGTCCGAAATTGAGCCACGTCGGGTGGCCCTTCTCGGCGAATACCCAGTTCGTCGACGCGACCCTGCCGCACACAGTCAACGTCTCGCCGATGTGCTCACCGGCCTCCCTGCCCTCGATCGCGCCGGGCGGCCAGTCGGGGTGCTCGGGCGTCGGCGGGGCGGCCGTCGGCGGCTGAGTGACCGGCGGATTTGTCGGCGGAGCGGTCACGGGCGGCGCGGGTGTGATCGGAGGCAGGGTGACGCCGGGTGCCGGCGTGATGAACGGCGCGGGCGTGATGAACGGCGCGGGCGTGATGAACGAGGCAACCGTCGGGGTGGCGCCGGGCGCCAGGCTAAATGACGGTGACGGTCCGGTAATCACGTTCGGCCCGGCGGCCGTACACGCCACAACGGCAATCGCCGCGCTCAGGAAAGCAACAATCGACGTCGGCTTGATGAAGATGTGACTCATGACGGATTCCCCTCTCTGACCACTCACCCAACCACGGTTGTCAGACGAATTGGAGGCGGATGTTAGGGCTGCCCAGCGTGTGCGGCAATGGCGAATTCCGAGTTGATCCGCTTGAGCGGGTAGCGTCCTGCGCCCGCGCGTCTGGTGTCTGTGGCAATCTTGGCCCCAGTGAAAGCACTTGCGGTCGCTATTACGGTGGCCCTTTTCGTTGCCTGTGGCGGCGGGCCTGGTGCAACACAGAGCCCTGGGCCGACGCCAACCATCGCCCCCACGCCGCGGCCGCCGGACTTGCCAGCCGACACGCCGCCGCCCGTGACCGACGTGCCCCAAGAGATCCTCGACGCGGTCCTCGACCAGGCCGCGACCCTGGCGCATGTGTCCCTCGGAGAGCTGACGATCGTGCGAGCCGAACCGCGGGTTTGGAACGACGGCTCGCTCGGCTGCCCACAACCTGGCGAGATGTATACCCAGGCGCTCATCGAGGGCTACTGGGTGGTGGTCGAGGTCGCCGGAAACGAGTACGACTTCCGTGTTGGCAGCACGGGCAATTTCAAGCTCTGCCCGTCCTGAGACCGCGTCTAAGTCGGCGCCTGCGCAACAAGGTGATGACGCGCACCAGCAATCTCTCAAATCGCATACAGAACGCTTGACCCAGTCCTCTACGCGCGATTAGCATCGCGAGGCTCGTCGGCGCCCGCGTCTTGCTGCGCAGGCCGCGCGCCCTTGCGATGAGGAGGCACTCCCGGCGCCAGTTGGCCGGGGAAGTAGGAGGACAGACGTCCTGATGCGACGTTTTCTAACAGTCTTTGCCACGGTCGCGATTGTGGCCTCGGCAGCTGCGGCGCCGGTCGCCGCCCAACGTCCGAGTGGTCCGGATAGGGGAACGGTGACTGCAGCCGACCTCCAGCCGACCTCTGTCATCCACGGCAACAAGTCGCTCAGTGGCCGGATCGCCCAGAGCGATCCCAAGCTGCTGGCACGCAAAGACGGCGCGATGGTCAACGTAATGATCAAGTTCGACGCCGACGCCATCGCCAGCTACCAGGGCGGTATCCAGGGCCTGCAGCCCACCAGCCCCGCCACTACTGGCAAATCCCTCAAGGAAAACCAGGGTGCCGTCGGCGCCTATTCGCGCTATCTCGGCACGTTCGCACGCACGACACGCGCCGCGATTACTCGAGCGGTGCCCCAGGCGCGACTGGACAGGAACTTCCTGACCGCCTTCGGCGGAGTCAACGCACAAATGCCTGCCAACAAGGCAAAGGACCTGCTCAAGGTCAAGGGCGTCGCGGCCGTCATGTACGACTACGTTGCCCAGCCATTGACCGACGCGTCGCCCTCATTCGTCGGCGCTAATCTGGTCTGGCCGAGCATCGGCGGCAATCAGAGGGCCGGCGCAGGCGTCAAGGTCGGCGTCCTCGATACGGGCATCTGGCCCGAGCATCCGTCGTTCACCGATCCGGGCATTGCCCATCCAGGTGGAACCTACGGCTGCGAATTCGGCCTATCGGGCCATGTGGACGATCCCGCGTTCGCATGCAATGACAAGCTCATCGGCGCGTACGCTTTCCTCGACAGCAACCTCGCAAACACTGGGCCTGCAGTCGCCGAGTTCTGCCCGGCCGTTGCTACCTGCAGCGCCCGCGACGCAGACGGCCACGGCACGCACACTACGAGCACCGCGGCAGGCCGTCGCCTTTCGTCGGCAGTGCTGTTCGGCGTCGACCGCGGTCCCGTCAGTGGCATAGCCCCTGGCGCACACGTCATCCAGTACCGCGTCTGCGACTCGGACGGCTGCTTCGGCTCTGACTCCGTCAACGCGGTGGAGCAGGCGATCGACGATGACGTCGACGTTCTCAACTTCTCGATCTCCGGCGGTAGCAACCCGTACTCGGATGCGGTCGAGCTCGCATTCCTCGACGCGTACGCGGCGGGGATCCTGGTCAACGCTTCGGCCGGCAACGGCGGCCCTGGCGCAGGCACCGCCAACCACGCCGGTCCGTGGGTCAACACAGTCGGCGCGTCGACGTCCGACCGCCACTTCGTCACCACTCTTCATCTGACCGCCGACGGCGGCGCGACGCTCAACATCTCTGGCGTGACGATCACCGCCGGTATCAGCAGCCCGACACCGGTCGTGCTGGCAAGCGCCGCGCCGTATAGCGACGCGATCTGCAACCATCCGGCCACAGCCGGTCAGTTCACAGGCAAGGTCGTCGTCTGCATGCGCGGCACCAACGGCCGGGCCGAGAAGGGCTATAACGTCTCACAGGGCAATGCGGCTGGCATGATCCTGTCGAACCAGAACGCGGCCACGACCGACCTCGAGACGGACAACCACTGGCTACCCGCCGTTCACGTGCAGTACGAATCGAACGCGGTTACGACCTTCGTTTCCGGAAACACCAATGTCATGGCGGAGTGGTCCACCGGCGTCGCGACCAACGTCACGGGCGACGTCATGGCGTCGTTCTCGTCACGCGGACCACTGGGCGACTTCCTCAAGCCGGACGTGACTGCACCTGGCGTGCAGATCCTCGCCGGACACTCACCTAAGCACGCCTTCGATCCCGCCCTCGGGCCTAGCGGCGAGAACTTCCAGGCGATCGCAGGCACCTCGATGTCCAGCCCGCATGCTGCGGGTGTGGCGGCAATCCTGAAGGACTCTCATCCCAATTGGACCCCGGGCCAGATCAAGTCAGCGATGATGACGGCGTCGACCCAGGCCGTCCTGAAGGAGGACGGCGTTACACCGGCCGACCCGTTCGATCGTGGCGCCGGCTCAATTCGGGCCAACCGCGCAAACAAGCCAACGGTGACGTTCAACGTCACGTCCGCCGCCTATTTCAGCTCGGCTGGCGACCCGAATTCCAGGCTCCACCTGAACCTTCCCAGCATCAACGCCCCGGAGATGCCGGGCTTCATCACCACGACGCGTACCGCCAGGAATGTGTCCGGCTCGACTCAGACGATCAACCTGTCTGCGACCGGCCCGGGCATCTCGGTCTCGCCCAACCAGCTTGTGCTGTTGGCGAACCAGTCCAAAACCTTCACGGTTACGATCGACGCCCCCGGCCTGGCCGACGGGCAGTACTTTGGCCAGATCAAGCTTGATCCCCAGGCTGCCGGAGCGAACAACGCGATCCTGCCGGTTGCCTTCCTCAAGGGACCCGGCGACGTCACGCTCGACCACAGCTGCGACAGCGGCACCGTCGCCGACGAAGCCACGGTCGAGTGCGAGATCACCATGACCAACTTCTCCAGCGAAACCGCAAACGTCTCTGCCCGCGTCAGGGGACCAAATAGGACCAAGCTCCTCCTGTCGAATTGGTCGGCCGGCAATCGGCGCGGTAACGGCTTCGTGTGGAACGGAGCCCTGGGGCCGTCTCTGCCGCCAGAGATCAACTCGCTGACAACGCCAGGCGACGGTTTCGTGGACATCAGCGGCCTCGCTGGTGAAGGCTTCTATGGCGACGAGGATATGGGCGTCTACAGCGGCATAGACTTCTTCGGGGGCGGAGCCCAGTGGGGGGATATCACCTACGACACCTTCAGCGTCACGTCCAACGGCTACATGCTGATGGGCGCGGGTGAGTCCGCGGATCTCGACTTTGTCCCGCAGGACATGCCGGATCCAACCAGGCCGAATACCGTCCTGGCGCCGTACTGGACGGACCTCGACCTCGCTGACGGAGGCGACATCCATATTGGCGTCGCTGACGACGGCATCGACTTCACCTTCTTCGTCATCCAGTGGGAGGACGCGCCGATCTTTGGGTCGTGTCCGCCCCCCGTCACGGATGTCTGTGAGAACCGGACCTTCCAGATCTGGCTGGCCACGAAGTACTTCGCCGACACCTACAACGGAGGAATGAGCTACATCACCTTCGAGTACCCCGGGGCAATGGGCCCTGGTGCCGGCGATGACGACGGAGTCATCGAGGATGACGGCCTGAACATTGGCGCCGAGGACGCAAACGGCACGACCGCGGCCGATTTGGGTATCGACGTCGAGCCCAACACCACGGCGCCTTGTCTCTATCCACCGTTTGACCCCTGTGGTGGTTATTACGTCGATATCGGTGCGTCGCTTGCAGGTGGAACAATGACCATCACCTACGACGTGAAGGGCAAGCGCCCCGGTAATCACATAATCATGGCCCACATGACGAGTGATGTGACCGTCGGCAGAGCCAAGGAAGGGGTCCACCTCATCGTCACCCCGGCGCCGTAGCGCCAATCGACGACGTAACAAGAAGGGCCGGCGGAAACGCCGGCCCTCTCTTTTTATCCAGCGCCGAGCGTGGCCAACTCGCTCAGCGTCGCGTCAGCCCAGGTCCAGTCTCCGCAGCAGGTCGTGCAGGTCGGCCTTCGTCTGGTCGTCAATAGTCGGTCCCGGGGCGCGCACCTTGTCGGATGCCATGGCGCCGCGGCGCATGTATATGTGCTTTCGGATGGGCAGGTTGAGCAGCTGCTGGTTCTCGAACCGAATCAGTGGCATCCAGCGGTGGAAGCGCTCGACGGCCGCTTCCTCGTTCCCCGCGCGCCAGTCGCGCATGATCGCGACCAGCGTCTCGGGGTAGCCAAAGCCCGTCATCGTCCCGACCGCCCCGCGGCGCAGCTCCTCGATCAGCATCTCCCCGCCGAGCCCGCCGAGCACGAGCAAGTCTGGATTGGCGGCCAGGAGGCGCCCGACCTTTGGCGCGGTAGGTTCCTCCTCCAGCTTCACCACCCGCAGGTTGGGCGCATCCGACGCCATGCGCGCGATCAGCTCCGGGCTCATCCACACGCCGAGCGCGGGCAGGTCCTGGATCACGACCGGCAGGTCCGGCACTGCTTCCGCGACGCGCAGGTAGTGGCGGCGGACGGCGTCGTCGTTCGGCCGCTGGAGCGGCGGCGCGGACAGCATCACCGAGTGGGCGCCGGCGGATTGGGCCTCCCGCGCGTACGACTCCGCTCTATGGGTCGATGGCGCGCTCACCGTCACGCATACCGGGAGGCGACCCGCCGCCTGATCGAGCGTCGTTTCGATGACTGCCGATCGTTCCCGGTCTGACAGCTTGGCGCCTTCGCCCAGCACGCCCAGGATCGTCATGCCATCGACCTCGTGGCCGATGACGAAGTCGGTCAGCCGGCGGAGGGATGGGAGGTCGAGCTCCTCGTCGGGGTCGAAGGGCGTCGGGACGATGTTCCAGACGCCCTGGAGCTGGTCGATGCGCGAGTCGAGCCCTCTGTCTGAGTCCCTTCGCGTGATCACGGCAGGAGCTGCCTCAGGGCGAAGACGACGTTGGCGGGGCGCTCAGCGAGGCGGCGCATGTACCACGAAT
>CAZXLP010000021.1:0-13569 GCA_964642085.1 uncultured Anaerolineaceae bacterium | reverse complement strand
GTGGAGCAGCTAAGGGTTGGCGATCTGGTGTGGACCGTTGATGCAGCCGGGCGGCGCGTGGCTATGCCGCTGCTGAGGGTCGGATCGACCCCCGTCCCGGTCAGCCATCGAGTGGTTCACGTCGTCCTCGACGATGGCCGAGAGCTCTGGGTGTCACCGGGCCATCCACTGGCCGACGGGCGGACTGCCGGAGAGCTGCGCCCGTCCGACCTGGTCGATGGTGCACGGGTCGTAACTGCCGAGCTGGTCGGCTATGCCGGTGGCGCCACGTTCGACATCCTGCCCGAGGGCGCGACCAGTCATTACTGGGCCAACGGAATCCTGCTCGGAAGCACCCTCCGCTGAGTTCCGCGCCAGCTGGCGCCATGCATCACTGAAAACTTCTCGCGTCGCCTGTACGCGCGCCTGCAATGCCCTCAGCCCCACTCTTGCGCCACGGTTCTCCCGCCGCGCCGGGCAAACCCGCGGCGCGTGAGGCACTGAAGGAGGAAGAAATGGGCATCATCGGACTACTGGTCACGATCGTCCTCATCATCCTGCTGCTCCGCTTGATCGCGTAAGCAGAGAGGGAAGAAGAGATGGAACGAGAGGTTCGGCGCGGAAGCGTCGACGTCGCGCGGAGCGACCTGATTTCGTGGAGCTCGATCGTCGCCGGCGTGCTCAGCGCGTTCGGGCTGTTCGTGCTCCTCAGCGGCGTGGCGCTGGCCGCAGGGCTGGAGGCTGATTCGCCGAGATTCGGGCGCGAAGTCGGCCTGATCATCAGCGGGCTTTTCCTGGTACTCGCATTCCTGGTCGGCGGATTCATCGCCGCCTGGACGGCGGATGTCGATGAGCCGGAGTCGGCGATCATGCACGGTTTCCTGGTCTGGGCGCTGTTCGTCGTGCTGCTGCTGGTGCTTGTGGCCCTTGGGATCGGGAGCGCGCTTGGCTCGGCCGGCAACGTATTCAGCGGCGCTTTCGACCCTGGCGACGCCCCCAATGGGCTGTCGGACGCCGCCTGGGGCAGTGTCTTTGCACTGGTGCTCGCCGTGGCCAGCACGATTCTCGGGGCGCTGCTTGCGGCGCGGGACGAGGTTCGCACCCGCTGGCCGTTCGCACGCACGCCTCGCGTCTGACCTCGCTCGCTAGCTGACATCGGCCGGTGTGACGCGGCCCGCGTAACACGCGGCCGCCCCTTCCCGGGGTGGCCGCGTCTCAATTTCAGTCCACAGGTCAGCGCGCTAAAGTGAGCCTGTGCCGGGCCAGGTCGAGCTGCTCATCGGGACCAAGAAGGGCGCATTCGTGCTCGAGAGCGACGAATCGCGGCGCGATTGGCGCGTGCGCGGCCCGTTCTGCGAAACCTGGCCCATCCATCACCTCGTGCGCGCGGCGTCGGATGGCACGCTGTACGCGGCCGCCGGCAACGCCTGGTACGGCCCGTCGGTCTGGCGCAGCGAGGACGACGGGGCGACGTGGTCGCAGTCGAGTTCCGGCCTCACCTATGGCGACGACGGACCGAAGGTCACCACGATCTGGAACCTGACGCCCTCGAACGGAGCGCTCTATGCTGGCGTGGAGCCTGCGGGGCTGTTCCGGAGCGACGATCGCGGCCAGACGTGGAGTCATGTGGCCGGGCTGCGTGAGCACCCCTCGACTCCGGAATGGCAACCCGGCAACGGCGGGCTGTGCCTGCATTCGATCGTTCCCCATCCCACCGACAGCGACCGACTGTGGGTCGGCATCTCAGCGGTCGGGGTTTTCGAGACGACCGACGGGGGCCAGACCTGGGAGACGCGCAATCGCGGCGTCCGCGCCGACTTCATGCCCGGGAAAGAGCCGGAGTTCGGTCAGTGCGTCCACAAGATGGGCCTTCACCCCGCGCACCCGGAGGTGCTCTACCAGCAGAACCACTGCGGCGTGTACCGATCCGACAACGGCGGTCGCAAGTGGACCGAGATCACACCAGGGCTGCCTTCGCAGTTCGGATTCCCGATGGCAATCCATCCGCACGACCCGTCGACAATCTACGTGATTCCCCTCAACGGCGACGACCAGGGTCGGCACATGATCGATGGCCACACACAGGTCTGGCGCAGCCGCAACCGGGGCGAGACCTGGCAGAGGCTCGACGACGGCCTGCCCAAGAACGACGCCTATCTCGGCGTACTGCGCGAGGCAATGGCGGTGGACCGGCTCCAGCCGGCCGGGGTCTATTTCGGGACGAGCACGGGCCAGGTCTTCGGGAGCGCCGACGAGGGCGAGAGCTGGCAGCTGATCGCCGATTTCCTGCCTCCCGTTTGGTCGGTCGAGGCCTCGGTCGCCGACTCTTAAGTTCGGGCGGCTGAAGGATGGCGACGGTCAACCTGCCGCGCTCGCTCGTGACCCTGTTCGCCGACCCGCCGCCGCGCCGCGTGGATGTGCACGCGGCCACGCTCAGTGAGTTGGTCACCCGGCTCGACGAGGGGTGGCCGGGAATGCGCGACCGTCTGTGCGAGCCGGGCCCAGCCATCCGAGAGCACATCAACGTGTTCATTGACGGAGAGCGGGAGCGCGACCTCGGCGCCGCGCTCGGGCCCGAGGCGGTGGTGCACATAATCCCGGCCGTCGCGGGCGGCTAGCTACGCGGGCTTACTGAGGGCACCCTGCCGCTGCAGAACCCGATTACTAGATCTGGCTACGGCGCCCGACGTAGTCGACCAGCACGTACTCGCCCAACCGCTCCGGCGTGGCAAAGAAGGCGCGGCCGCGGTTGAGCTTCGTCATCCGCTCGACGAACTCGGCCAGCGCGCGCGAGCGCTCGAGCATGAACGTGTTGATGGTTATCCCCTCGCGTGTGCAGCGGGCCACCTCGCGCAGCGTCTGACGCACCGTCTGCCGTGTCGGTGGGTAGCTGAACTCGACCTGGCCGTTCTCGAAATGAGCGGTCGGCTCGCCATCGGTTATGACGACCACCGAGCGATTCGCCGCGTGGCTCCGCCCAAGGAGCTGTCGAGCGAGCATCAGCCCGTGCTGGAGGTTCGTCCCGTACTCGTAGCCGTGCCATGAGAGGGTCGCGAGCGCCGACGGTGCAATCTCGCGGGCGTAATAGGCAAAGCCGACTACGTGCAGCTCGTCGTGCGGGTAGCGCGTCCGAATGAGCATGTCGAGCGCCATCGCCACCTTCTTGGCGGCCAGGAAGCAGCCGCGCAAGAGCATCGAACGGCTCATGTCCACGAGCAGCACGGTCGCTGCGCGGTTCATGTCCTCGACGTCGTGGATCTCGAAGTCTGCAGGCGACAGCCTCACGTTCGGTGCCCGCTCGCCGCGCGCGAGGGCATTGGCCATGGTCCGCCCGAGGTGCAGGTCGAACGGCCGGCCGAACTCGTAGGGTCCGCTGCCGTCGCCGCGCTCGCCGGCGGAGCCAGTGGCGCGGCGGCCATGGCCACCGAACTCGTCGCGTCGGAGCCTGGCGAACAACTCGTCCAGCACCCGCTGACCGACGCGCCGGGCGCCGCGCGGCGTTAGCTGTAGCCGGGTCCCGTTGCGTTCGGCATAGCCGGCGTCCTCGAGCGCGCGGCTGAGAGCCTGTAGAGCACGCATCTCTTCGGCCGCATCACGGTCCAGGAATTCGGCCAGCTCGTCCGGGTCAATCTCGTCGAGCGCGCCCGGAGAGTGGACCTCGCCGAGCTGGTCGGCGAGTTGATCCAACCGGCGCAGCTGGCCCAGTTGGTCCAGGGCGCCTTCGAGGGTCAGCTCCTCGGTTCCCTGGAAGTCGAAGCGCTGTCCGAGTCCGTTGGGCAGCAGCTGGTCGAGCGTGGCCGCGAGCTGGGCCAGGTCCCAGCGCAGCCGGTCGTCGCGCAGGAGCGCGTCCATCATGTCCTGGAGCTCCTGCCGCTGCTCCGGGCTGAGCGACGCCATCAGGGACTGCATCTGCGCCATCCGGGCCGCCAGCTGTTCGATGATGTCGTCGAGCGTGTGCGCACCGGGGAAGACCTGGCCGAAGCGCGACAGGAAGCCCGAGACGTCAGGGTCGTTGCCGGCCAGCCGCTCCTGGAGCAGTGAGTTGAGGTCGCGGACCATCTCGCGGTTCGCGGCGAGGCCCTCGGGCGTCGTCCCGCGAATCGCATCGGACAGACCCGCGAAATGAGCGTCGAGCACCTGTCGCCGCAGCTGGTCGAGCAGCGTTTCGAACCGTTCGCGGGCGTCGGGCTCCATGAAGTCGTAGTCGCCCAGTGCTCGAATTCGACCGCCCACATCGTCCCGCAGCGACTCCAGCTGTTTCTGTCGCTTGGCCGCAAGCCCGGCGGCCATATCGCGCAGCTCTGCCTGGTCCGGGGTTGCGTCTGCGGCCGTGGAGCCAGCCAGTCGACGCTCGACAGCACGACGCTCGGCGGCAACAATCTCGTCAAGCTCGCGGCGAATGTCAGACAGCACGTCGCCGAGCTCGTAACGCGACAGCAGCTCCTCGCGCGCGACACCGAGGCGGCGGAGGATGTCGTTCAGGCCGCGTAACCGACCGAAACGACCCTGTTTTCCGCTCAATCCGCGGTTGAGCAGCCTCGCCAGCGCCGCGTTGAGGTCCGACTCGGCCAGAAGGTCGTCCGCCAGTTCCTCGAGCACGTCATCAGCGGACGGGTCGTCGAGACGCTGGCTGCCGTCCCACCTGGCATAACGGAACGGCCCGCGCTCGATCCTGCCTGGCGGCCGCTGCATACCTCCCGGGTCGGGACCCATCAATGTCGCCCCTCGGAAGCTAGCGCCGGTACCTTGCGCCGGAGCCGGCGCGGTCCTTGTTGAGTCGCCGGTTGAGGTGGAGTCCCTCCACGACGAACTCAACCGCCGAGGCCGTCGCCGCCGGCGATTCGAGCGCGCCCAGGGATCTGACGACTGGCTCGAGGCCGGGCATGTCCTGCATCCAGCGCACGTAATCGGCTGCTGGACCCATCTCCGTCGTCTCGAGCACCATACCCTCGTCGAAGGCCTCGACTACCTCGTCGAGATCGTCGATGTCCACCAGCCGGCCAAACACGTTGTGAATCGCGCGCGTCAGCAGTCGGTCGACAACTCGCTCCTCGGGCGTCTCGTCGCTGAGCGTCTCGAGCTCGACCTTTCCCGCGGTCGACGCCACCAGCGCGGGCAGGTCGCTGATCCGCGGCGCGGCTTCGCTCTCACCGAGGCGCACCGCGCGCTTGACCGCGCTGGCGCCGAGTGTCTCGAGGTTGGCGATGCTCACGCGCACGCTCACGCCGGAACGCTGACTGACCTCCGGGGACCGGCGCGCCAGTTGCGTCAGCTCGGCGACGAGCTCGAGCATGAAGCGCGGCTCATAGAGCAGCGGCACGCCCTCACCCACAAGCGGTGTGCGCTCCTGGAGCATGATCTCGATCTCGTCGTCGATCGTGCGCGGATAGTGAGTCCTGATCTGCGACCCCAGCCTGTCCTTGAGCGGCGTGATGATCCGGCCACGGCTGGTGTAGTCCTCGGGGTTGGCGCTCGCCACGACGAACACGTCGAGGGGCAGGCGGATCGTGTAGCCGCGCACCTGTACATCGCGCTCCTCGAGCACGTTGAGCAAGCCGACCTGGATTCGTTCGGCGAGGTCGGGTAGCTCGTTGATGGCGAAGATGCCGCGGTTCGCCCGGGGCACGAGGCCGTAGTGGATCGTCGTTTCGTCGGCCAGGTAGCGGCCCTCGGCAACCTTGATCGGATCCACCTCCCCGATCAGGTCGGCGATCGTGATGTCAGGCGTCGCCAACTTCTCCGTGTAGCGGCGATCGCGCGGCAGCCAATCGATGGGCGTCTGGTCCCCTTCCGTCCTGACCATGTCGCGCGCATAGGCGCCGACCGGTTTGAGCGGGTCGTCGTTCAGGTCCGCGCCGGCGACCACAGGGACGAATTCATCTAGCAGGCCAACGAGTAGGCGCGCCAGCCGCGTCTTGGCCTGGCCGCGCTCGCCCAGGAAGCAGATGTCCTGGCCGGCGAGAATCGCGTTCTCGATCGACGGGATGACGGTGTCGTCGAATCCGATGATGCCGCCAAACACAGGCTCCTCCGATGCCAGCCTCCCGAGCATGTTGTCGCGCAGCTCCTCCTTTACGGAACGGGAGCGGTAGCCCTGCTCGCGCAGCTCACCAAGCGTGGAAGGACGGGTTGACATCGCTGAGTCAGTTTGGCGCATCGACCTGTGAGCTCCCTCCTGTGCCGGCCTCGACGAGCGCGGCGTGCTCGATGTGGCGGCGCACATCATCCAGATCGAAAACTCTTGCCGACGCCAGGTCGTCGAGAAGGCGAGTCCGCCACAGGTGTGCGGCCTCGAACTCGCCGGCCTCCATGTCCGCGCGCCTGGCGAGCTCGTTCGATATCCCCCAGTGAAAGTGATCCAGCCCGCCGGCGCGGTCGTCCCATGCGCTCAAAAGCGCCGGCGGCCGGCGCTGCAGGTGGCCAGCCCCGTCGCGCTCGATCGGCCGGACGTAGTGGGCGCGGATCACGCGCACCGGCTCGCCGGGAGCAGGCTGCCCAATGACGAGCACTACGCCCAGCTCGCGGGCGGCGTCGGGCACTACGTCGTCGGGCGCCGCGCCGCTCAAACGCAGGACGTCTTCGAGCGAGTCGCCGTGGACGACGCCCCCGGCGAGCGCGCCGTCTGCTGTGGTGTAGCGGCGTGCGACGAGGCCCGACAGCGCGCCGCGTACCTCTTCCGCGGCTTTCTGTGCCTGCTTGGTGGCCACGACCAGCGGGACACCGGCTTCCATGAGCAGCCACAACAGCGCGCTCAGATCGGCGTCCAGGACGTTCTCGGCTATGAGCTCGGTCGCGCTGCGCCCGACGTCATCAGACATCGCCGAGCACCTCGTCCTTGGGCGTCGCAACGACGCTCGCGAATGAATCGTCAGCAACTGACGTCCCTGCTGTCGCCGTCTCTTCAGCGGAGACCTGGGCGCTCAGGGCAGGCTCGCGCTGGCGACGCCCGCGGCCGCGCCCCGCGCCGCTCGGCAGCTTGACACCAAGCAGACGAGCAACGGTCCCGCCGCCGGGCAGTGCCTGGAGTCCCACCGTGGCCACCTCGCGCACCAGGGCCCGGTCGATCACGGCGAGCGCGGCAATGAACGAAGCCGCGCCGGCGAGGAACTCCGCAAGCAGGAGCAGGGCGGGTGGTACGCGTCCGAGCAGCGCGAACTTGACCGAAATCACCACAGCTGCCATGAAGATCGTGGCCAGCAATGGGCTGCGCAGCTGGCTCAGCTGGTCGCGCAGGCCCACATGTGCGTACTTGCGGACCCACCACAGGATGAGCGGCGCGACGAGGTAGGCGCGAATCACGAACGCTGCGGCTACGGCAACGATGTCGCGGAAGAAGAAGACGGCGATGAAGAAGCCGGCAACGTTCACGATCGTCGTGACGAGCCGGAGTCGGAAGGTGATCTCGGGATGCCCGACGCCGTTCAGCAACGCACCGGTGATCAGTTGGACACTGAGGGCGGGCCCGACGAGGAACAGGACCGCCGCGACCGGTCCGCTCGCGGCAAAGCGCTGACCGAAGATCACGACGATCGCCTCCTGGGCGACCAGTGCCAGGCCAACATACGCGGGCAGGATGACGACGCTCATGGCGCCGGTGACGCGCCCGTATGCCCGCCGGAGTCGCCCAACGTCGTCCTGCAACCGCGCGAATATCGGGAATGCCAGCCGGCGCGCAAAATTGACAAGGAGCTGCTGGCTGGTGTCCAGGATGCGGTAGCCGACGGCGTAGAAACCGAGCGGGATCAAACCGAGATAAATGCCGATGAGCAGACGGTCCACGTTGCGGCTGAGGAAGCTCAGGATGTCGCCGCCGACGACATGGATTCCGAAGGAAAAGAGCGATCGGAAGTCTTCGAGCGAAACCTGCAGGCCCGGCCGCCACGGACTGACCGTCCAGAGCGTCAACACGGAGATCGTGGCGCTGGTCAGCTGTTGACCCACGAGGGCCCATGCGCCGTAGCCCCCGAACGCCATCCAAACGCCGACGATGCCGCCGCCGGCGACCGCCACGACCTTGCGAATGGCCAGGCTCCGAAAGCGCATCTCCCGTCGCATCAGGGCCACCTGGATGCTGTTGAGCGCCGCGAGGACGAATGTCAATGAAAGGGCCTGCAGGATCTGTTCCAGGCGCGGTTCGCCGAGAGCGATCGCGATCGGGCCGGCAACGATGACGCCCACCACCGTCAGCAGCACGCCGGTCAGGACCGCAACCCAGAATGCCGTGTCGATCTGGCTGCGCGTCACGCTCGGGCGTTGGATCAGTGCGTCGCCCAGGCCCTGGTCGACCAGCAGCTGCGCGAACGCCACGAAGACGGCCGCGAGTGCGACCAGCCCAAAGTCGGCCGGCAGGAGCAGGTTGGCGAGGATCGCGAAGACGACCAGGCCCAGGATCTGGGTGCCCCAGGTGTCGATCAGCGTCCATGTCAGGCCGCGCGCCACGCGGTGCTGGAGCGCGCCCCGCTCGCCGCCATGGTCAGCCGGCAGCCACTGATCGCTCATGTCCAGATTCCGGTTCGCGCCACGCCGGGCCGAGTGTACCGGCGGTCAACCTTTCGCCCGGCGGGGCGGCGTCGCTTGGTCGCAAATTCGACTATTGACCGACGTTCACAGATTCATCACACTCCGCGCTGCGCATCAGATACGATGCGAGCGGAGCAAGCCCGTCGATACGGGCAGAATAGGCGCCGGTACCACGACACTCCTCTCACGGATCTCGCGAGAAAAGTCGCGAAATCCGGCTCGAGTAAGGAGTGTCGTTCTTTGATGAACGCCGATAGGACGCTCACCTGTGCCGATTGCGGGCAGGAGTTCGTCTTCACTGCGAGCGAGCAGCAGTTCTATTCGGATCGCGGTTTCAGCGATCCGCGAAGGTGTCGCAGCTGCCGCGCTGCGCGCAAGGCGCAGATGGGCGGCAGCGAGTCATCGTCAATGGGTGGAGGCGGTGGCGGTGGCGGTTACGGCGGCGGAGCCGGTGGCTTCCGCGAGCGCCGGCCGCGCGAGATGTTCGAGGCCACTTGCTCGAACTGCGGCAAGGCCGCGATGGTTCCGTTCCGGCCGACGAGTGGCAAGCCGGTTTACTGCGACGACTGCTTCAGCCGACGCCGCGCCTAGCTTCGGTCAAGCGCAGTTAAGCAAGAGCCCCGGCGAAAGCCGGGGCTCTTGCTTGTCCGGTCCGCCGCTGAGCGTCGACGCTATTCGGTGACCGTTATCGTCGCCACCATTCCGCCAGCGTAGTGGCTCGTCACGTGGCAGCCCGCCTTCCATTCGCCGTCTGAGTCAAATGTGAACTCCAGCTCCCTCGTCTGGCCGGGCTGAACGGCGATGCCGTTCTCCCCGTCGTGTGGGATGTTCCCACCTATTGCTGCCATCTCGGCTTCGTGTTCAGCCTGTGCAGCCTCGTTGCCCACGTAGAACTCATGCGCGAGGACACCGACATTCGTTACGACAAACCTCACCGGCTGGCCTGCCTGGACGGTGATCACTGCGGGTTCGATGCGTAGCGCGTCGGTGAGCGACACAGAAAGGATCTGAACGTCGGCGCTGGCTCCAGCCGAGGGCGAAGAGGATGCGCCGGCCTGCGGAGACGCCGCCGACCCGGCGGATGGAGGCGCGGTCGCCCAGGCTGACGGAGACGATGTTGCGCCAGACGGACTTGATGAGCTCGCTCCGGCACCGCCGCACGCTGCCAAGACGAAGATGAGCGCGAGGTCTCGTACCAGTCCGATCGGTCGCATTCGTTCTTAAAACAAAGAGGCCGCCGGTCCCTTCGAACCGGCGGCCTCACTAACCTCAAGAATGGTGTGGATCTAGCCGCGGCCGAACTGGAAACGGCGCATGGCGAACACGAAGACCGCCAAGCCGAGCAGCGCAAGCAAGATCGCCGGCATGCTGGGATCGGTCGATCTCGTGACCACGTCGGAGGCGGGTGTGGCCGTGTCAGGCAGCTCCGCGAGCTGGCCACGGATCTCGCCACCGGGGAACAGCTCCGTATGGACGTTGACATACGTATCGCCGGCCCGGATGGCGTCGAGCGCGTCGGCCCATGTCTGCGGCAACGTTGCGTCGCCCGGAGTCACATAGTCAGCCTCACCGACAGTGCCCGAGAACGGGCTGTCGCCTACTGCAAACGGAATAATGACCGGCCCAGCCACATCGGCCGCGCCAAAGTGGATGTGCGAAGCCCCGGCAGGTCCTGTCAGGCCCTGGTAGGTGACTTCGTAGGTAATCTCGGTCCCGTCATCGCTGATCGTCACGGACGCCGTTCCCGAGCCATCGCTAGTTGCCGGCGGCACCTCCGCTTCAGGGGTCAGAGTGGCACTGAACGGCTCCGCGGCAAACACAACCGCAGGCGCCGCCACAAGGGCCGCGACCGCCAGAAGCATCGCTATTCGTTTCATCCGGGTCTCCTCCTCCAGTTGGGTTGATCCTAAATAGTAGTCCGCGGCAAAAAGGGCGGGCGATTCAGGCCCAGTGGCGGCGTTATCGGTCAGGGAGTCTCGTCGACCGGCACCCGAACGCGTACCACCCTGCCCGAGCGCGGGTCGCCTTCGCTGCGACCAACGCGTACGTAGGCCGGCAGCATCTTGTAGTGCGAGCGATAAGTCTCCTCGACGATGACGGCGCCGTCGGCGTCACGCACAGTGCGCGTCACCCACGCATCGAACGCGTCGTAAGCGTCATTGACTCGATCACGACGCCCCGGCGCGAGCTCATCGGTGTACTGGACCAACATGTAGGGCACTTTGACAACGTTCTCGATTCGTGGCTCCGAAAACTCGACAGTCCTGCCGTCATCTACGCCCCAAATCTGGAACGTGACGGCGCCGGGGCTGTTTATCCCCCTGACCACCAGCGGGAATGGGGTGTCATTGGTGAAAGCCATGGTCTGGCGATTGCGCGGATCCGTCATCCAGACGGTCGCATCCAGGCCCATCGGGTAGCGACTTATGTACAGGCTGTGGTTGTCGCGCACCGTGATCGGGAGGCCGAAACGCAGTGCCGCGTTGAACAACGTGGTAGAGGTCGAGCACATTCCACCGCCGATCGCCCCGTCCTCTTCGATCTGCCCGTGGACCAGTGCGCCGCCGCTCACGTACGGCGGGCTGGTGACCGAGCCTATCCCGGTCAGGAAATCAAACTCGGCTCCGGGCTCGACAACAGTCCCGTCCAGGATCGACGTCGGTATCTCGATGTTGACGCCGTCGCCGTTCAGTGGACCGGGTACGTAGAACGTGGTCCACTCAGACAGCTTTGTGACACGTGGCGCTATGGCGCGCGCCTCTTCCGTCGACAGGGCCGGTTCGACGGCCACCAGGGCGAGCGCCGCCACGGTGTCCGGCCCCCCCTCGGCACGTGCCTGGAGGGCCGCCATGACACTGGCCGCGCTCGGATCAATGTCGACTGCCCTGCCCAGCGCGCTGGGCACTACTTCGATGTTGCCGCCGCCGCGGATGGCGAATGTGGCGTTTGTCGGCGGCGTGTCGGCCTGCCGGCCGTAGTTGGCAACGTATTCGGCGATTGGCTCGGCCTCGATAGACAGGCGCCACTCGCCGACTCCCACCTCGTCGAGATGAACCCAGCCACTGAGAATGGCCGGATCGATCGTCGTCGACAGGTCGGCACCGGACAAAGTCAGACCGCTCGCGACGACCCGTTGAGCCGTGTCCACGACAGCCTGCGCCACCTCGGTCGAAACCGCGGGCACCACCGTCGTTGGCTCGACATGCACTGCCGCGTCGGCTGGCGATAGGTTGTTGACGGCCGCCATTGCCTGGCTGACGACATCTCTGACGTCGACGCTCGCGCCGGCACTTGCCGGGGACGCGAAGTACTGACCACCTTGCCGAGCGACGGACGCGTCCACGACCTCCACCTGGGCCGCGTTGGCGAGCGCGGCAACCCGGTATGCGAGCTCCTCGGTGTTCCAGGTCACCACCGGATCGACCGACGCTCCGTACCGCAGGACCGCCACCTGTTCGCGCAGCTGATCTATTAGGTTGCCCGCGCGTCCCAGAGTGAACGCCTGTTCGAGCATGTACTCGAAGTCGTAGTCGCGGCCGAACGCCGCGAAAGGTATCGACTCCTCGAGCGCCCCGACGCGGACGGTGAGCGCCCCCTTGGACAGATCCGGGAGCACCTCTCGCAGGCGTCTCTCGGCGGCTCGCCGATCAAGCCCGGCGAGATCGACCCCCGCGACCTGCACGCCGGGCAGTAGCGTCCGCTCGTGCATCCTCTCGTAGCCGAGTGCGAAGGAAGCGCCGAAGACCACGATCGCGAGGAGCGTCAAGGCAAACCAGAACGCGAGCCGACGCCAGGCGAACCTGGGTGTGTCGGTGGTGGCGAACGGGACCTGATCGACTCGTGACGTCACAACGATCCCCCGATGACTGGGAACACGGCTACGCCAAGTCTAATGCGCGCGCACCACCGGTTATTTGTCCCTCTCGGCAGCCCCAGAGAGTGCGGCCTGGGCCGCCGCGAGCCGTGCTACAGGAACGCGATACGGGGAGCAGCTGACGTAGTCGAGGCCCACTTCCTCGAAGAAGGCAATCGACGCCGGGTCTCCGCCGTGCTCCCCACAGACGCCGATCTTCAGGCCCGGCCGGGCCGCGCGCCCCTTCTCGACGGCGGTGCGCACCAGCTGCCCGACACCTGCGACGTCGAGGGTCTGGAACGGGTTCGCAGGCAGGATGCCGCGCTCGACGTAGTTGAGGAGGAAGCCACCCTCGGCATCGTCGCGGCTGTACCCGAATGCCATCTGGGTCAGGTCGTTGGTACCGAAGCTGAAGAACTCGGCGTGCGGCGCGATCTGATCGGCGGTCAACGCGCCGCGCGGCACCTCGATCATCGTCCCGAACTTGAAATCGACCTCGACTCCTGCGGCCTCCTGAACCTGCTTCGCCTCGACGTCGAGGATCGCGCGTGTTGCCGCCAGCTCGTTAACGTGCCCGACCAGCGGGATCATGATCTCGGGGTGTGGGTCGCCTCCAGCCCGCTTGCGCGCAATGGCGGCATTCAAGATCGCCCGGGTCTGCATCTTGATGAGGTCGGGGATCATCAGGCCGAGTCGGATGCCGCGCAGCCCGAGCATCGGGTTCTGCTCCTTCAGCGCTTCGACCGCGCGCAGCAGCTCCCGCGCCTCGACGTACTTCGGGTCGTCCTTGGCCACTCCAGTGGCCTCCATCCGGGTGACGTCGACGAGGACCTCGGCGTGGTTGGGCAGAAACTCGTGCAGCGGTGGATCGATAAGCCGAACCACAACCGGCAGGCCGTCCATGGCCTCGAAGATGCCCTCGAAGTCTCCCTGCTGGAGGCGCTCGAGCTTGCCCATCGCCTCGTCGAACCGCGAGACGGCCTCGAAGTCGTCGGCAGTCAACTCCCCGCCCGCGTCCCGCTTCTCCTTCGCCCGGGTCGCCTGGAATGCGACGAGGATCGCGTCGCGCACGATGTCGAGCCGCTCCCCCTCACGGAACATGTGCTCCGTCCGGCACAGGCCGATGCCTTGGGCCCCGTAGCGCCGGGCCATGGCGGCTTCCTCGGGCTTGTCGGCGTTCGTCCAGACCTGGAGGCGGCGGGCTCTATCGGCCCACT
>CAZXLP010000020.1:0-13669 GCA_964642085.1 uncultured Anaerolineaceae bacterium | reverse complement strand
CGCGTCGTAGAAACAACCAGCCCAGCGCCAGGCCAACCGGCGCGATGACGACCACGGTCAGAAGCGCCTGGCGGGCGCCATCCCAAGCGGCTCCGGGACCGATCTCCACATCGATGTTCAACGAGTGGACAAGGGCGAAGAACACCGTGCTCCGAATGAGGGCCGAGCGAACGCCGCGGTCTCGCAACCAGGCTGTTAGCGCGAAGCCGCGGAAGAACAACTCTTCTCCGATTGGAACCAGGACGGCGGCGGCGATGGCTAGCAGCGCGAAGTCCCACCCGGTGCTGGGCGTCGGGATGACAGTCGCCGTCCGGGTGCCCAGGAGAACCGCCAATAGGGCGGCCAACAGGGTGATAGGGACCCACAGCACGAGCATCGTCAGCGCGCCAAACCCAACGTCGGCCAGGACTCGACCGAATGGAGCGCCCACGGGTAGGCCGAGCTCGCGCCAGGTCAATGCGCGCGTCCTGACGACGAAAAGCCAAACGATGACCAGGTACGAGAGAGCCAGCGTTGCTGCGATCACGGCAAACCCGGCCGAGGACGCGCGGGGATCCGGAAGTCCGAGGAAGAGCATGCTGCCGGCAAGCACGTTGCCCAGAAGGAGCTGGAGCCCGAACAGGATGAGCGGCGATGGGCCTCGGTACTCGGACGCGGCGCGACCGGCTCGGGCGACGACCTGGTACCCAGCCGCCGACGACAGTCCAAGGGCAATGGGAAACAGCGAGACGACGAACAGGAGGCGGCCGATGTCGGGCGGGGACAGGAGTGCCACGACCAGCAGCCCCAGGCCGATACCGCCCAGGAGCCAGCCAAAGAGGTACAGCGCCGGAGCGGGACGGCCCTCGAGCGAGAACGTGCCGGGAGGCGTTGGGCGGCCGTTGCCGGGGTCAGGGCTCATTTATCAAACAGGGCCGCGTGATGGACGGTCGTCTTCCGTAGAAGCGGCGCGGTCAGTTCTCGGTCGGGGCCGTGCGGGGGGCGCTCTCGGTTACTCGGCCCTCGGCTGAGCTGGACGAAATGGCCGGCACGGCCACGGGTGCCTGGTCGGGAAATGTCTCGCTGGCTGCAGGCCTCAGGGGACGGCCGGCGGGCGGCGGAACGGCCACTTCCAGGAGCAGCTCGGGTCGCTCGAAGTCCTTGCCACACCAGGCGCAGAGTGACCAGTCGAGCTCGACCAGCCGGCTGCAGTTGGGACACACACGACGCAGTCGGTTGCGGCAGGTCGGGCAGATGATCCAGTCCTCGTGCACCTGGCGCGAACAGTTGGCGCAGTGCGGCTGGGACTCGATCTCGACCATCATCGCTTCTTCTGCGAGGGCCCTTTCGTTGGCCTCGGCGACGGTCTCCGACGGCCTCAGGATGCGATAGACGATTACGCCGAAGAAGAAGAACAGCGGTGTGAAGAGGATGATCAGCGCGGCGGCGAGGTAGGGCGCGACCGGGTTTGTGGTCCTGGTCTGGAGATCGCGGTATGCCCAGTAGGCCGTCGCGGCCCACAGGAGCACCACGTAGAAGGCAATTGCCTGGAGGGACAGCCGAACAAGCGGCGAGTCGAGGAATTTGCCGATCTCGCTCCCGAGCGTCTCGAGGAGCTGGTCAATCATCTAAAAGTGCGCCTCAGTAACCGGCCCGCGGACGTGCCACAGGCGGCGCGAGTTTAGCAGGGCGACCCGCTTGGCCGAGCGTCAGCGCAGGCGCTCGACGCTCCAGAGCGCCGCGCGCAGCGCCGATGCGAAGCCGGCCAGGGCGATCGCGAGCACGAACGCCGCCGACAGGCCCACCGCCACCAGGACCAGTCCGAGGACCTCTGTGCTGTCGGAGAACCCCACCGAGGTCAGGAACGCTCCGCGAACCGCCTCCCACGAGATCGAGATCGCCCACAGAGCCGGCAGGAGCACGGCTGCCGTTACGATCCAACAGATCGCGGCGGTGCCCAGGGTACGCAACGGGGACCGGACGGGCCGGGCCAGTGCCGATACTACGGCGGGCAGCAGCCACAGACGCCTCGAGCCCGGAGTGCCGCGCCAGGCCGTCGCCCGGACGAGCAGCTCGCGCGTGGCCAGCGCGGAGAGCATCTCGATGACAACGAGCGCAACGAGGAAGAGGAACAGCGGCTCGCCGACGCCGCCCAGGACGCGCGCGTAAATCGACGACGACGAGCTCGGCCGGACGATCTCATCGAATGCTTTCTGCCCGACTGCCGACGCCAGCGGCGCGGCGCATGCCATGAGGGCCGCGAAAGTGAGCACCTGGATCCCGAAGAGTCGGAGGAAGAGGCGATTGCGTGCGTTCCGCGACAGCCGTGCTGGCTCAATTGCGGCGTGGTCGACGGCCTCTGGATCGTCCATCAGTCGCTCGAACGCGGCCAGCTCGGTGCGCGCCAGGACGAGCAGCACGACGACCGAGAGGACCGCGGCGAATAGTGCGGCCGCGGCCAGGAGACCCCAGAAGCCCCCGGTAAACCCGGTCGATCCGAGGTAGTCGCCGATCAGCAGGCGAGCCTCGACCTGCGTCGGCAGGATGACGATCGGCAGCGCGAGGAGGAGCACCCCTCCGCGGAGGAGGAAGCCGACCATCCCGAGCAACCAGAGCTGCGGCTGGCCGGCGACGACTGACAGAGCTGTGGTCAACCCGGCGCGCCAACCGGGACGCGCCAGCGTGCGCAGGCCGGGCGCGACAAGGATGCGTGACGATTCCACCTAGGTTGGCGAGTCTAGCGACGGCGACCCGCCGCGACGAGCCTATTTCCTGTTCTTGTCGATCGCTGCTTTGGCCAGCTTCACGGCGATGCTGCCGCCGGGCACAAATAAGCCGACCGTGTCTGCACCGACATCGAAAAGCAGATCGCGCGAGAGCATGCCCTTGATCGAGCCGACGAGCGGCTTGCCCTGGCGCGTCTGGCCAGTGACCGCGTCGATCTCGACGACACCCTGCTTGCCCTTTCCCTGCCAGGTGAACTCGAACGCCCACATCGGCCGGTAGAAGAGGTCTGTCGCCTCGAGCGTGATCGACTCCTCGAGCACCAGGTCAGCCTGGACCGGCTTTGTGATCTCGCTCATCAGCGCCCGCACGACGTACGAGGCGCGGTGCTCGGGCGGCACCGCGATCGTGCCGTCGGCCGACAACGAAGCTGGGTCGCCCACCTCGGAGCGGGGGCCGGCCATCAGCGTGATGGCATCGGCGACCGGGCCGCCGGTCAATCCGTCGGTGAAGGACTCGTGCTGGAACTCGGCCCGGCAATGCTCGCGCGCCCCGATCCGGAACGAACGCGGGCCGGGACTCGCGGACTGGCTGTCGTACTTCGTACCGTTGACCGTGAGTGACTCGACGTCCGGCGAACTGGCTGGAACCGTGTAGTCGCGGTTGCGCTCGTAGACGTACACGGCACGTCCACTGACGTGCCAGAAAGGCTCCAGCCGCCGCTGCTTCGCGACCAGCGATACGTCCTCCGGTTTCGGCCGCTGTAGCAGCCCGCCGAGACCGCCACCAAACGCCTGGAGGCGGCGATCCATCGCGCGCTGCTGGATCTCATCGACTGTCAGGCGCTCCTCGAGGACGAAGAGTCGTTCGGCGGCAAGTTGAACGTCCATCCGGACATCATGCACTCCTCGCGAGCAGTACGCGAGGGGTGATCTTCGTGTGAATCTCGCCGTCGTAACGGCCGAACCAACTACCCCGGGCGCCCAACAGCTTCGACAGCCGCGGCAAAGCCGCGCAGCAACTCGCGCGCCAACTGGTTGCGCTGCATGACCGACGCGCGGACTGGATCCCAGCGCACTGCGAGCATGCACAGAAGCGGCCGCTCCCACGGTCGCGCCTCGTCCGGCGCCGGGGGCATGCGCAGCCTGATGAGCTGACGGCCATCCTCCTGGTCGATCAAGCCGGATAGAGCTCCGGCGACCCGCGGCCCCAGGGCGCCGAGCGGCGTACCAGGCGGCGGTCCGCCTGGGGGCGCAACCTCGGTTGCATCCACGATTCCTGATTCGTGGGCCACCCAAAGGTGAGTCAGCCACCAGCCGTCGTCCATGACGCTCGGCGCGGTCATGCCCGCGGAGAGTCGGCGTCCGGGCGTACCTATCGGCCCCCACAGGGTGATCGTCTCTTCGCGGATGTATGACGGCCCGGGTGCCGGTAGACGCTCTCCGGTCACTCCCACTCGATGGTGGCTGGCGGCTTGGAGCTGATGTCGTAGACGACGCGGTTCACGCCGGGAACCTCGTTGACGATCCGGCTGGAGATCTTGGCGAGCACTTCGTAGGGCAGCTTGGCCCAGTCCGCGGTCATGCCGTCCTCGCTGGTAACGGCGCGCACGGCGACCACGTTTGCGTACGTCCGACCGTCACCCATGACTCCGACCGATCGTACGGGAGTCAGGATCGCGAACGACTGCCACAGGCTGCGGTAGAGGCCCGCGGCCTTGATCTCGTCGATCACGATCCAGTCGGCCTCGCGCAGTGTCTCGAGTCGCTCGGCAGTCACCTCGCCGATGATCCTGATCGCAAGCCCAGGCCCCGGGAACGGCTGGCGGTGGACCATCTGCTCGGGCAGGCCAAGCTCGGTGCCCACCGCGCGCACCTCGTCCTTGAACAGGTAGCGCAGCGGCTCGATCAGCTGGAAGCGCATGTCCGCGGGCAGGCCACCGACGTTGTGATGGGTCTTGATCTTCTGTGCAGCCTTGGTTTCCGGGGTGGTCGACTCGATCACGTCCGGGTACAGGGTCCCCTGGGTCAGAAAATCGATCTGGCCGATCTTGGCCGCCTCTTCCTCGAAGACGCGGATGAACTCGTCGCCGATTATCCGGCGCTTGTCTTCCGGGTCCTCAACACCTGCCAACCGGCGCAGGAATCGCTCGCGTGCGTCCACCATCACCAGGTTCATGCCCAGGTTCTGCGCGAACGTCTGACGGAGCAGCTCCGATTCGCGTTTGCGCATCAGCCCGTGGTCGACATAGATGCAGGTCAGCTGGTCGCCCACGGCGAGGTGGACGAGCGTCGCCGCGACGGCTGAATCGACGCCACCTGACAGGGCGCAGATGACCTTGCCATCGCCCACCCGGGCGCGGATATCCGCGACCGTCGAATCGACGAACCCGGCCGAGGTCCAGGTTGGCCGGGCATTCGCGATGCCGATTACGAAGTTGCGCAGGATGTCCCGGCCGGCCGGCGTGTGGACGACCTCGGGATGGAACTGGATGCCGTACATCCGACGGTCGGGATCGGCCAGACCCGCATAAGGGGACGAGGCTGATACGGCAAGCGTCACGAACCCTGGCGGAGGGCTGACGATCGTGTCGCCGTGGCTCATCCACACGGGCTGCTCGCGCTCTATGCCGCGGAACAGGCCGTCGTCGGTCGTGATCGAGACAGTCGCCGGGCCGTACTCGCGCTTGGCGGCCGGCACGACGTTGCCGCCCAGGTGGTAGGCCATCAGCTGGACGCCGTAGCAGATGCCCAGGACGGGCACGTCCGTCGATGACCAGATGCTCGGATCGGGATGCGGCGCGCCGTCTTCGTAGACGCTCATCGGGCCGCCGGACAGGATGACGGCGCGCGGCCGCCGGGCGACGATCTGGTCCCAGGGCGTATCGAACGGCAACAGTTCCGAGTAGACGTTCAGCTCGCGCACGCGGCGCGCGATCAGCTGGGCGGTCTGCCCGCCGAAGTCGAGCACCACGACGTTGTCGGGAGTCTGTGGGTCGTCATCAGGGACGCGGACGGGCGGCGGCGCGTCGAGCGCTACCTCGAGATAAGCCTCCACCTCGGCGTCGTCCGGAGCCAGGACGCGATGCCCCGCATTTGCCTGCTCGCCGTGAACCGTCTTGCCGCGCTCTGGTCGCTCGTCGATGGGTTCGTCGCTCAATCGCTCCTCGCTTGAAGCTGTGCATGGCAGTCTAGCCCGGCAAATGGAGCCACTGGCGGCCAGGTCAGAGTGTCAAACGATCCTCGTGCTCGGTACAGCTCCGACAAGTTGGCTCGGCACGGAGCTGGATCGTGAACGGGGCGAGCGGAAGCGCGCCGCGAGCCAGCGCGACGACGAAGACGACGGAGCCCGTCAGGTCCAGGTGAAGGCAATTTCGGCGCTGGGTGGTAACGGAGTGAACCAGCCTGGTGGACCGATCGATAACGACATCGATCAGATGGACGCCGACGGTGCAGCTGCCGATGCCCACGCCAAACAGGACCACGATCTCCGAATCGAAATTGACCGGCGGTCGCGCGGACCCGATCAGCATGCTGTGCGTCGCTGCCGGCCCGAGTTCGTGCCACATGGCCGAGTAACCTGGGTTGTCCGTTGCCGCGCGGACGCGGAAGGCCATCGCGCGTGTGCGATCGTGCACGTTGGCGAGAAGACGCCAACCATCGCCGACCTGGGCATGAGCCGTTCCCGGAAGCGGGAACGAATCAGCTGCTACGACTCCCGCGCCCACGAGCAGGATGACCAGCGCCAACGCAGAGGCTCGCCTCATCAGTCGAGCCTGCCGTAGATCGGCACCGGCAACCGCCTCAACGCAGGTCCACGGGGACCGACTCCGGGCAATCCCCGCACAGCTGGTCTCGATGCAACCGCAGCGTGAAGGGGCTTTCGGGTAGCCCGTCGCGCGCCAGCGCCACGGTGAACATGACGGCTCCGGCAAGGTCGGCCGTACACACTCGAGGGGCGAGCGGGTCCGACGTAAGGCAAGTAGACCAGCCCAGCCTGACGGTCGATGACCACAGCATCGAGTCGCACCTCACGACAGCCACTCCCAATCGCCTCGCCGAACACGGCGACGATCTCGGTCCCGAAGTCGACTGTAGGCACGTCGGTCCCAGTGCCGAGCTGGTTCCAGAGGGCGCCCAATTCACGGTCGGTCGTCGCGACTCGGACGGAATACGCGAAATCGCTGCGTGGCAGGGTCCCTGCACTCAACCACGCCATCAGTCAGTGAACTCGCAGATCCGCCAGCCATCGTCTTCGCGCTGGAGGATTGCCTGATCGCGTCTCTCGCCCACTCCAGACCTCAACGTGTAGTAGATCGCGACGCGACCGTTTCCTCGCGGATACGGGAACTGATCGTCCACCCCGGCGGTCCAGGCGCTGGAGCCGCCGAGCGGACCCGCCGGATCGGGCAGCTGGCCCGTGCGAATAGCCGAGCAGACGAACTTTCGCGCACGCGCCGTGTCGTCCCGTTCGTAGGCGATCAGGTACTCACGGACGACGTCGTGCGGAGCCCAGAGATATTTGTCGGCCAGCGGCTCCAGGGCGTTGCCGAGCAGGAAGACGCCGGCTCCGAGCGCTGCCAGCACAGCGATGATGAGCAGGCAGCCGATCAGACCGCAGCCACGCGACGCAGAGCCAGTCTGCGGGCCGACGTCGTCCGGAAGCTGCTGGTATTCCGGGTCTTCGTTATCTGTCATTTCCCACCCCAGTCTGGCGTGCGTTCGCTCTGCGGTACCAGTCGGAAGACGGGTCCGTGGCCCAGCCGCTCGGCCGGGGTGCCGTACTTCAGGACCAGCTGCGCGAGCGCAAGGGCGCGATCGGCGCCTTCGACCTCATTCGCATGACATGGCGTCACGCGCTCGCCGATCGTCACTCGGCACGCCGGGTTGGCCCAGAGGTTGAGCGCCCAGTCGGCCGCTTCGCTACCGGCAGCGATGAGCAGGCTCCCGTCGTCATCCTCGAAGAACCCGACCGCGGCATTGGCGGGCGCGCCGCTGACACGCCCCATTGTCTCGATGAGGGCCACCTTGCCCCATCCGGCAAGCTCCTCGCCGATCGACCTCTGATCCACCCTCAACCCGTCCCCTAGCGGGCGCTGCCTCGCTGCCAGGACTTGCCTTCCACCGCGACTGCCGGGGCGTATACGATTTCGACCTGCTGCATCGCGCGCAGGTCGCGCGCGCCGAGCGCGGCCATCGACTGGCGCAGCGCACCGACGAGGTTCTGCGTGCCGTCGGTAACTCCCGCCGGCCCGAGCAGGATCTTCTCGAGTGAGCCCACCGTGCCGACGCGGATGCGCGTGCCGCGTGGGAGAGTCGGCGACGGCGCTGCCATCCCCCAGTTGGTGCCGAGCCCGGGTGCCTCAGTGGCACGGGCAAGCGGAGTGCCAAGCATCAGAACGTCCGCGCCTGCCGCGACGGCCTTGGCCAGCTCGCCGCCACGGCGCATCCCGCCGTCGGCAACGACTGGCACGTAGCGGCCGGTCTGGTCCATGTGGTCGTCGCGAGCGGCAGCAACGTCGGCGATTGCCGTCACCTGGGGCACGCCGATTCCGAGCACGTCGCGGGTCGTGCAGGCCGCACCCGGCCCGACACCGACGAACACGGCCGCAGCCCCTTGGCGCATCAGCTCGATCGCCGCGTGATAGGAGGTCGTGTTCCCGACGCAGACGGGGATCGGCATCTGCTGCGTGAAGTCGGACAGGGCAAGGGGCTCGTAGCCGGCCGCCAGGTGTCGCGCGCTGGAAACCTGCGACTGGACCAGGAAGATGTCCGCGCCATGCTGTGCCGACAGCGGGCCAAGGCGGCGGGCGGCCGCGGGCGTGGCGGCGACGAAGGCGGGCGAGCCGGCCTCGTGGATCTCTTTGATCCGGCGGGCGACAAGCTCGTCGGAGATCGGGGCGGCATATGCCTCGGCCAGGACATCGTGGATCTCGTCCTCGCTGGCGGAAGCGATCCGCTCGAGCACAGGGCCGGGCTCTTCGTAGCGCGTCTGGAGGCCCTCCAGGTTGAGAACCGCGAGCCCGCCGAGACGTGCCAGCGCACCGCTGAAAGCAGCGTCGACGACCGCGTCCATCGCCGCTGCGAGGATCGGGATGGCCAACTGGACTCCGCCGATTTCCGTTGAGGTGTCGACGTCGGCTGGATCGAGGGTCTCGATGCCCGGGGCCAGGGAGACGTCATCGAAGCCGTATGTCGGTCGGAGTGTGTCGGCCTTGGAGAGCCGGCGGCGCGCGCGCTCCTCTGTTGTCAGGTCGGCGGGTGCGGCGCTACCCAGGCTCACGTGCGATCCGGTCCCTCCACGGGCGATGGTCGCGCGCCCGGCGGTCACGGCCGAATCCCGAGCGGCGGATGGCCAACTGAAGGCAGTATAGGGCGCGTGAATTCTGCATTCGATGACGATCTGCTCCTGTCAGAGATCGGTGCGGCAGTCGAACGACTCATGGGCGTCGTCTTCCGAACACCGCTGCTGCCCTTCCGTAAGGGCTCGTTCATCAAGGCCGAAAGCCTCCAGAAGACTGGCTCGTTCAAGATGCGTGGCGCCTACAACGCGTTAGCCCAACTGACCACTGATCAGCGGGCCCGCGGCGTAGTCGCTCACTCGAGCGGTAACCACGCCCAAGCCGTCGCGCGCGCCGCGCGGCTACTCGGCCTACGCGCCGTAGTGGTCATGCCCAGCAACGCGCCCGCGATCAAGATCGCCGGCGTGCGCTCCGATGGCGCGGAAATCGTCGTCGTCGGGCCACACAACCCGGAGCGTGTGGCACGGGCGCACGAGATCGCCGAACACGAAGGTCTGACGCTGGTGCCTTCGGCGAATGACATTCGCGTCATCGGCGGCCAGGGCACGATCGGTTTCGAGATCGCGGCCCAACTGCTCGAATTCGAGATCGATGCCCCGCCGGTCGTCCTGCTGCCAATCGGGCTCGGCGGGCTGGCAGCCGGCGTCGCCGCGGCGATTCATCGCATCCACCCAGGCGCCCAGGTGTTCGGCGTCGAACCCGCCCTCGCGGCCGACACGCGCGACTCACTGACGCGCGGCGAACGGGTGGCCTGGCCGGTCGAGCAGACGGGCATGACCATCGCCGACGGCCTGCGGGGAGAATCTGTGGCCGAGATCCCGTTCGCGATCCTCCAGCGCCACCTCGCGGGGGTCATCGTTGTCGAGGAAGACGAGATCGTGAACGCCATGAAAGTCGCCGCCCGGGAGGCGCATCTTGTGCTCGAGCCGTCCGGCGCGACGTCGCTAGCGGCACTCCTGAGCCACCGCGATGAACTGCCGACCGGGCCAGTCGTCGTGGTTGCGAGCGGCGGAAACGTAGACCCTCAGCGGTACGTGGAGTGGCTCGCAACGCCTGACTGACCCGTCGAACGCGGCTCAAAACGGTGTCATCAAGCGTTCGACGCGGTTCTATCATCGCCGGGATGAAGGGACAGGATCCACAGTTCACGCTGCTCGAGGCGGCACGGATCGTCGCGCGCGGAAGCGAGCTCGACGCCAAGCTCGATGCGCTGTGCGTGCACGTCCTGAGCGCGGCGGGTGCATCAGCGGCAATCGTCTACCTGTTCGACCCCGTCGCGCGTGCCCTCGTGCCCGCGGCGCAGGCTGGACTGGATGCCTCGGACCTCGCCGCCAGTGGAGCTATATCGGCCGACGACCCGACCGAGCTCGTGGCCAGGGTCGTCCGCGAGAGACGGACCGAGATGGGTCGCGCTGGCGATTCGCGGGCGCTGGCCGACCAGGGCGACGCGGATGCCGGCCAGGTGGCGCTGCCGCTCATAGCGACCGATGAATCTGGAGGCGAGGATGCCGAGGGCGTTCTCCTGGCATCGTTCGCGGGCCGGGTGCCCGACCTCGCTGGTCCCGAGAACGCGCTGACCGCGCTTGCCGACCTCTGCGCGGTTGCCATCCGCCAGGCTCGCCTCGAGACCGCCCTGCTGGAAAGGGCCGACTGGATCGGGCGGCTGGCTACGACCGACCCACTCACGGGACTGGCCAACCGGGTCACCTTCGAGCGGATGCTCGAGCTGGAGATCGCCCGCGCGACGCGTCAGGAGACACAGCTGAGTGTTCTGCTGTTCGATATCGACGGCTTCGCGGAGATCAACGAGCGGGCCGGCGCCGAGGCCGCCGACGACGTCCTGCGCCATGTCGCGGCGACCCTCGCGGACCAGGTTCGGCTGGTCGACACGGTCGCGCGCTACGGACCGGATGAGTTCGCGCTGATCGCACCAGGCGGCGGCGGCGAGGTCGCCGGCCGGCGCGTTCGTGACGCGGTGGGGCGTCTGGAGGCCGCCGGTCAGGCAGTCAGCCTCGGCGTGGGCGCAGTGGTCCATCCCCAGGACGGTGCGACCAGCGATGAGCTGCTCGCGTCGGCAGCCGCCGCGCTGGCCGAGGCAAAACGCCGCGGCCGTGGCTCGATCGTCGCCCGGAACAGCCCCTAGCCGCGCACATCGCCTTCGTTCGCGGAGTCCGCGAACAGGTCGCTGACGGCCTCCCACACGCGCTCGGCCACCTCGTCGGGCGTGCCGGAAGCGTCGACCACGCGCCATCGCTTGGGCTCCGTCGCGGCCATGGCCACGTAGCCGTCACGCACGCGCTCATGGAATGCCTTGTCGTGGTCCGCACTGGTCTCGAAACGCGTCATCTCGTCCTCGGGCCCGCCTTGACGGCGCGCGAGGCCGGCTTCCACGGTCAGGTCGAGCAGCACCGTCCGTGTCGGTCGGAGCCCTTCGGTCGCAACTTCGGCCAATGACCGGAGCATGGCCAGCGGCGCCCCACCGCCGTATCCCTGGTAAGCGAGCGTGGAGTCCGCAAAACGGTCGCAAACGACGACTGCGCCGCGGGCAAGGGAGGGACGGATGACCTCGTCGACCAGCGCCCGCCGGGCGGCGTTGAACAGCAGCGCATCGACGATTGGATCGTG
Organism: uncultured Anaerolineaceae bacterium; assembly: GCA_964642085.1. Taxonomy (GTDB): domain Bacteria; phylum Chloroflexota; class Limnocylindria; order Limnocylindrales; family CSP1-4; genus JALYGJ01. Next base: position 2,040 of record CAZXLP010000020.1, on the reverse strand, counting down.
CGAAAGGGATGACCCCAGCAGCACGGTTCGGATCCTCTCGCCGAGCTCCGTGCCGCCCGGCTCCCGTGTGGCCATAACCTCTCGGCCGAGCTTTCTAAGACGCTCAACGAGCAGTGCCTGCTGCCGGCTCTTGCCTGACCCGTCGACACCCTCGAGTGTGACGAAGATACCGTCCAGACGGGTCGCGCCGCTCTCTATCCTCTGCACCGGTCGGTCAGTCTATCGAGGAGAGGACCATGCCAATCTTTGTCTTTCTGCACGTCCTGACCATGTTCATCGCCGTCGCCATGGCTTACGGCCCAGGCCGCGGCCGAGGCGAGCCCGGACGACACCATGTCACCCGAGCTCGACGCGCTCCTTATCGTCGCGCTCATCGCCGACATGGTGCTGAAGCCCATCCCCGGCCCGCTGCTGTAGAAGGGCCTGAGGTCGCCGCCCTGGGCTGAGCAAGCGACTGTCGGAACCCCGGCGCAAGCCGGGGAGCCGACTGCGTCGCGCGCAGCAGCGGCCGAAGGCCGACTGCGGAGGAAGCCCTTGTTAGCGGCGGACGCGGGCGTCGGTGTCCGGGTACAGCCGGACGCGGCGGTAGGGCTCACGTCCGCGCGAGTGCGAAACGAGGTTCGCGCGCTCGGCCATCTGGTGCTGCAGCCGGCGGATGTACGCATTCTGGGGTGAGAGCTCGATCGGCTTGGAGCCCTCGTGAACCAGGCCGATCGCATCCTCGACCTCGCGCAGTGCCGCCTCGCGCGGGTCGACCTCGAGGGCATAGATCGAAGTCAGGGCCGATTCGAGCTGGAGCATCGTGTTCGATTTCAGTACGAAGATCGGCAGTCCGCGCTCCTCGGCCTCGCGCAGGGCGGGCGCCTTCTGCTTGAAGTAGTTGCGCAGCGTGATGACCGCGTCGGCATCCTCGGCGTCGCGGACGAGCGTGACTGGCAACTGGAGCTCGCGGACGGCCTGCTCCAGCCGCTTGTGGCTGACGCCGAAGCCCAGCACGCCAAGGGCGGGCAGCGAGCCGCTGCCGACTGCCGGTAGTGGCGTCCGGCGTCGCTCACCGGTCAGCTCTTCATCGACCTCGCCGGTCTCTGAATCCAGCAGGAACGCGGCTTCGGCATCGGGGTCGACTTCCGCGCTGTCACCATCACTGGCCGAGCCGTTGATCCGACCCTCTGGCGCAAGGCCTTCCTCCGTGCGCAACTGGCCGATTGCTCGGGCCGCCGACGCGCGCCATTCGCGCTGGCGCTCGAACTCGCGCTTGTCCCGCGCGCTCGGCTCGGGCAGAGGAGTACCACGCTCGAGCGGTCCGCGGTCCGCGATCTCACCCAGCTGGAACCCCTGGCCCAGGGAAGCCGGGATCCGGTCGGCGCCAATGGGAGAGCCTGCATCTACCTCCCTTGAGCCTGACGGGGAGCCTCCACCAGAGCCCGAGCCCGACCCCGACGAGCGGCTCTCACGGCCGCGTCTCCACCCGCCGGTCGCGCCGGGGCGGTAACCCGGCCGGTACCCGCGCTCTGTTTCACGAGCGCCCGAGTCGCGATAAGCAGATGCTTCTCCCCTCCGGGCGTCGGGCCGCCAACCCGGCTCTGTGCGCGAGCCGCCGAAGCTGCCGAAGCCGCCGCTGCCGACGAGGCCGTTGAAGCGCTCGCCGGGTATCTGGGTCTGAGGCCCAGGGCGCGGCCGCGATTGCGATCGGTGCACTCCGCTGTCGTCGCGCCAGCGCAGCTCGGGCGCGATCGGATCGCCGCGCAGCAGGGCATCGACCGTGTCGGAGACGTCGGGATGGACGGTCACGCGGTCGCGAGATTGGATCTCGACGACGACGTCGAAGGTGGGCGGTGCCTTGCGCTCGAGCACGCTCTTCTGCGTTCGTCGCCGCCTGGCTTCCTCGTCGCCAAGGGTGACGCTCTGGATGCCGCCTATCAGGTCCGACAAAGTTGGGTTGAGCATCAGGTTGTCGAGGTTGTTGCCGTGGGCGGTGCCGATCAGCTGGACGCCTCTCTCGGCAATGGTCCGCGCGGCAGCAGCTTCGAGCTCCGTCCC
>CAZXLP010000019.1:0-13679 GCA_964642085.1 uncultured Anaerolineaceae bacterium | reverse complement strand
TCAAGGCACCTCGCGGGGAACAGCACGCGTGTGTGATGGGCACCGCGAACGGTGCCTGCCGCTCGTGCGGCACCTCAGAGTCTACCAGTTGAGGGCGCTAGGGCGGCTCCAGGGCACGGAAATGACGGATCTCCGACAGGCCCGAACGACGATCGACGACGACCAGGTCCACGCGACGGGGCAGCCGTCCGACTCCCTCATCGGCCTCCAGCTGCGCGCCCAGGCCGGCCATCGCCCTGTAGAGCCGGTGCACCTTGGCGCGGTCGACGCGTTCCTCGGGCGAGCCAAACGCGACCGTCCTGAGACTGCGGACCTCGACGACAACGAGCGTCGAGGGAGGCCCCTGATCGATCGCCAGGATGTCTATCTCGTCGCGGCCCGTCCGCAGATTGCGTGCCACGATCCGCCAACCAAGGCCCTCGAGGTAATCGGCGGCCTCTGTCTCCGCAGCCGCGCCACGAATTTGCCGTTCGGTTTTCACACGCCGGCACGCTAGGGAGTCCCCGTTACCAGCCGATTGGCTGCCGCTTATCTCTCGGTATCGGCCGTCAGGCGCCGAGTGCCACGAGCACTGGCTCGGGCTGACCCTCCGGCTCAAGCAACGGAAGCATCTCCTGCTCGCCGTGAAGCACGCGCTGGGTGGTGATGAAGCTGCGCCGGTGATGGGGCGTAACGCCAAGCGTCATCATCCCCGCGCGGTGATCGGGCGTTGCGTAGCCGCAGTTGTGCTCCCAGCCGTAGCCGGGATAGCGATCGGCGAGGCGGCGCATCAAGCGGTCGCGCGTGACCTTCGCGACGATCGAGGCGCAGGCCACTGCGTAGCACAGCGCATCTCCGTCGATCACCGCCTGGTAGGGACCGGCGTGTTCCTCGAAGCCGCGGATCCGCCTGCCGTCCACGATCACGAAGTCGTGCTCGCCCGCATTCGCCACAGCGCGGCGCATCGCCAGCACCGTGGCGTGATAGATGTTGATCCGGTCGATCTCGGCCACCGACGCTGCGCCGAGTCCCACCGCGACGGCCTGCCTGAGGATCGATTTGGCCAACCGTTCGCGCTGGGCGGCCGAGAGTGTCTTCGAATCGCGCACGCCTTTGATCGGACGGCGATCGATACGCATGGCCAGGGCGCAGGCCACGACAGGTCCGGCCGACGGGGCCACGCCCACCTCGTCGAGCCCGAGGATCACGCGATGGCCTTCGCGGAACAATCGACGTTCGAGGCGTCTGGTGGGGACGATCACGGCCACTGGCACAAAGCCTAGTCCAAGTCGCTCATCTAGAAATGAAGAAGCCGCGGTCCTCGCCGCGGCTTCGGATCACTCAGGCCGGTCGAACTTCAGCTTGGCCGGCGCTCTCGGAGCGTGGCCGCCTTGCCGACGCGCTTGCGCAGGAAGTAGAGCTGCGCGCGGCGCGCGACACCGTGGCGAACGACCTCGATCTTCTCGATACGCGGTGAGTTCACCTTGAAGGTGCGCTCGACTCCCACGCCGCTCCGAATGCTGCGCACGGTGATCGAGCGACTGATCCCGCCACCGCGCAGGCGCATGACGGTTCCCTCGAAGACCTGGATGCGCTCGCGGTTGCCTTCCTTGACCCGCGCGGAGACGCGGACGGTGTCGCCCGAGGCCAGCTCGGGCAGGTCGGTGCGGATCTGTTCCGCGGTGATCTCGTCGATAACGCTCACGGCTTTAACTCACCTAGTTGTAAGGGCGCGCGGGGACACCGCTTGCGGTTCAGGTCGGGCGGCGGAGTATACATCGGTCGGTGAGACGGGCAGGCGACCGACTGGTTCGAAGGGCGGTCCTAGCCGCGATCCAACAGATCCGGGCGTCGCTGCCGGGTCCGTTCCGCGGATTGGTCGCGGCGCCACTCGTCCACCGCTCCGTGGTCGCCGCTCAGCAGCACGTCGGGCACGCGGCTGCCATCGAACTCCTGTGGGCGGGTGTATTGGGGGTACTCCAGCAGGCCGCTCGAGAACGATTCGTCAACGACCGACTCGGCCTCGATCGCGCCGGGCAGAAGCCTCAACACAGCATCGATGACGACCATGGCCGGAAGCTCCCCGCCCGACAGGACGTAGTCACCGATCGACAGCTCCATGTCGACCATCGATCGGACGCGGTGGTCGACTCCCTCGTAGCGCGGGCACACGAACAACAGGTGCTCAGAGGCAGCTAGCTCATGCGCGATCGTCTGGCGAAACGTGACGCCGCCCGGGTCGAGCAGGATGCGCGTCGTGTTCGGCCCGGCAAGGGCTGCCAGCGCGCCGGCGATCGGCTCGGGACGCATGATCATGCCCGCGCCACCGCCGTACGGGTAGTCATCGACGCTGCGGTGGCGCCCGAGTCCCCATTGGCGCAGGTCGTGAGCGCGCAGCTCGGCAAGTCCTCGTTCCAGCGCGCGTCCGGGGATGCTCGCCCCGAGCGGCCCCGGAAAGAGATCGGGAAAGATCGTCACGACGTCTATCAGGAGCCGGGTCATTGGCGTTCCGCCTCGGCCGCACCCTCGGCCGCGTTGTCACTCAGACCAAGAGCGTCGGGGTCAACCACGATCCGCTTCTCGAGTGGAGCGAACTCTCGCACGACGGAAGCGACCGCCGGCACGAGCACTTCGCCGCGCCGTCCTCGGACCACGTACACCTCCCCTTCGCCGACGCGGAAAACGTCGGCAACCGTGCCCAACTCGTCGCCGGTTGTCGTCATAACGGCGGAGCCGACGATGTCGTGCCAGTAGTACGCGTCGGCGGTAAGCGGCGCATCGGCCCGGGCTTCGAGGTAGGCGTCGCGCAGTCCGTCGGCCTGTTTTCGGTCGGATACCTCTGCGAAGCGGACGAGCAGTCCGGGTCCGTCCCGGTGCGCGCTCACCACTGTGAGCGGCTCGTCTGAGCCCTCGCGAAAGAGAGTGCTGCCTACGTCGAAACGGGCCTGGTTATCGGTCAGGATCTCGACGCGCAGGGCGCCACGCAACCCCTGGATTCCTCGAACGAGGCCCACGACCAGCCGCGTCCCTTCCCCCTCGACAGGGCGCGCCTGGCGGGCCACGCGGTTAGACGATCTCGAGCGAGATCGACTCTCCCTCGCGCGCGGCGACGACCTTCAGAAGGGTACGCAGCGCCTTCGCGACGCTGCCGTTGCGGCCGATGACCTTGCCCATGTCCGTCTCGGCGACGTGCAGCTCGATCACACGGCCTTCCGCGTCGTCGATCACCTTGACCGAGACCGCGTCGGGATCGTCAACGAGAGACTTTGCAACGTACTCGACGAGCGATTGAGCCGTCATCGAGCTAGGCCTTTCCGCTCTTCTCGGCCGGCAGGATACCGACGCTACGGAAGAGTCGGGCAACCGTGTCGGAGGGCTGGGCACCGCGGTTCATCCAGTCGCGCGCCTTGGCCTCGTCGACTTTGATCTCGATCGGGTCGGTGCGCGGGTTGTAGTGGCCGAGCGTGTCAAGCGATCGGCCATCGCGGGCGTTGCGGCTGTCGGCTACGACAAAACGATAGGTGGGCTGCTTGGTCGCGCCGACGCGCGTCAGGCGGATACGAACTGGCACTGAACTTGTGAAAACCTCCCTGGGGAACTCGCTGAGAAGGTTACTCGACGTACAGAAACGCGTGGCCGACGTTGATCCCACCCGCGGTCCTGTTAACGATGATGAAGTGGGTGATCGGCTCGATGAACGGCTTGACCTCGGTGTCGTACTCCGTCCTGGCTGCCGCGGGCGCCATGCCTTCGAGGAGACCGCGCAGGGCTGAGATGTTGAGGTAGGCGACTCCCGCGTTCTCGCTGCCCGCCGCCGTCAGCGCGGCCTGGAGACGAGGGGCGGAGGCCAGCGAGTCTGCAGCACTGCGATCGATGGCGGCGGTCACGAAGTCATCCACGCCGAGGTACAGCCGACCACCCGTAACGCTGACGGCGATTGAAGAACTCTCTCCGACGGGGAACCTCGCGGCGCCTAACGAGATGATCGTGATCGTTGCGTCCCCATGCTGCTGCTCCTCGATCGTGAGGCCGCCGCCGACTGTCGCCAACCGAGCCGCACCAAGCAGCCGCTCAATGCGCGTCCGGGCGACGTTCTCGTCGTCAACGGTCGCGATCAGGCCGCCACCGTACTTGCCCCCATTGCTCGTCACAGCGATGGCTGCATCGTCGATGAAGTCGAAGTAGTCCTGTGGCGCCGTGCCCAGTATCTGCTCGAGCTGGCTGATGTCGAAGCCGCCGAGGGCCGGGATAAGGCACGCCAGCACCTGTTCGACGCCCGACTTGATCAGCGCGCCAGCCTGCCGAAGCTCCAGGTAGGCGATCGTGTCGCTGGGCAGGCTCTCGGCCAGGGTGGAGCGCTTGTTCGGGGCCGCCGGCGGAAGGCTGCCGCCGCTCGGGATCTCGGTCCGCATCGTGATCGCCAGGTGGTCGGCCTCGGCGCGGACCTCGCCAAGGAGCTTGGTGTCGGCAGCTGCGCGGATGTCGTCCATGCAGTTTTGCGGGAGCATCGTCGCCCCGGTTGGGAGGGACTGAAGCAGCGTCGAGTAGTCGTAATAGAACGCCGCGAGGCGATCGGAGTGCAGGGCGGCCAGCTGTCCGGTGAAGAACGGATCGTCGGCCAGGCCATCGACCTCGCCTGCCTTGACGTCGAGAGCCCGCTTGAGGTCTTCGTTGCGCGTACTGACGACCAACGCCTCGTCGGTGACAGCGAAGCTGAGGCGCCGGCTGTCATCAGTCGCCGTGCCCGACCAGATCGTCTGGCCCCGGTAGTCCTCGGACTGCATGCCCGCACCGGTCAAGCGCGCGTTGACCAACTCGTCGAGCTTCGATCGATCTCTCACCGATAGGACGACCGAGAACGATGGAGGTGTTCCAGATGAGGGCGCCAGGCTCGACGAGAAAAGGCCGACCTGGCCGCCGAACCAGGGGTCGACATCACTCTTCCAGTCGAGCCCCGTTTCGGTGCTGCGGAGCACCTCTTGAAGCGTGTCGTCGATCTTCTGCTGGAACGTCGATGGATCGGCAAAGCCCGGGAAGTTGCTCATGAAAGAGACGAGGCGGTCGCGCTGGTCGCCCGGCAGATCGAGCCGCAACTCCACGTACACCGGTGCATCCGCAGGCGCGTATTGCGCGACCAACGAAGGGGTTCCCGGACGCGGGCCCAGGAAGACGAAGAAGCCACCGATCAGGGCCACCACGGCGAGCGTGGCCACGAGGGCGGCAACCCAACGCCAACGGCTGGCTCGTCCGCCTACAGGGGCTGTGAGCACCGCTCCGGCTGCACCGTCGGTCGACGCGAACGCCGGGAGCAGGGCCGGACGCTCAGATGCGGGCTCGAACGGCGGCGCAGTGTCCATTTGCTCTCGATCTGCGCCACCGGCCGGTCCGCCAACGCTCGGAAACGCGGGCGGGCGATGCCCGGCAGGTGAGTCGGAATCTCTCGTCACTGGTACATCGACGCGCGTTTCGTCGTCAGCGTGACGCGCGTCGCCCCTCGGCGTCGTCATGTGGTCATGGTCCCACGTCTAAGCGCGGGGCGTCGATGGGACTATCGCCGCCCAAGCTGCATGAGGGCGCGGCGGCCTCCGGCGCCACCGAGCTGACGCATCATCTTCTGCATCTCGCCGAACTGTTTGATGAGGCGATTCACGTCCTGGAGGCTCGTGCCCGATCCGCGGGCAATGCGCCGCTTGCGGCTGGCCGACAGGATGGCCGGCTCCCGCCGCTCGACGGTCGTCATCGACTGGATGATCGCCTCGACGCGCTTCAGGTCCCCGCGGTCCACTGCCTGCTGGGCCTCCTTGGCGGCGCCGCCCATGCCCGGGATCAGCTCCAGCAAGCCGCCGATCGGGCCCATGTTCTTGAGCTGCTGCATCTGGGTGAGGAAGTCTTCAAGCGTGAAGCTGTTGCGCTGCAGCTTGCGCGCCATCTCCTCGGCCTGCTTCTGGTCGAAGCCCTCCTGCGCTCGCTCGATCAGCGTCAGCATGTCGCCCATACCCAGGATCCGCCCCGCCAGTCGGTCGGCGTGGAAGGGCTCCAGCGCGTCGGTCTTCTCGCCAGTACCCAGGAATTTGACCGGCAACCCGGTCACGGCGCTGATCGAGAGCGCGGCACCCCCGCGGGCGTCGCCGTCGATCTTGGTCAGGATCAGGCCGCTGATTGGGGCCGCATCGGCGAACGCCTGGGCGACAGCAACCGACTCCTGGCCGGCCATCGCGTCGACCACCAGCAACGTTTCGCTCGGATTCACGGCGCTTGCCAGGGCCCGGATCTCGTCCATGAGCGGTTGGTCGATGGACGTCCGGCCGGCGGTGTCGATGATGACCACGTCGCGGCCGGCCTTGCGCGCCGCATCCAGCCCGCCTCGCGCTATGTCGATAACGGATGTTCCGGCGGATGCGCGGTGTACCGGGACGTCGAGCGAGCGACCGAGAGTCTGTAGCTGATCGGCCGCCGCCGGCCTGTACGGGTCTGCGGCCACCAGGAGCGGCCGCCGGCCCTGCCTGATCACGTATCGCGCGAGCTTCGCCGCACTCGTCGTCTTGCCCGACCCCTGGAGACCGAGGAGCATCACCACGATGGGCGGCGACCCGGTCAGGTGGAATGTGAGGTCTCCGGCACCGAGGATCCCCGTCAGCTCCTCGTGGACGATCTTGATGACCTGCTGGCCGGCATTGAGGCTCTCAAGCACCTCGCTGCCAACGGCCCGCTCGCGGACGCGTGCCACGAAATCCTTGACGACCTTGTAGTTGACGTCCGCCTCGAGCAGCGCGAGGCGCACCTCGCGCATGGCAGCATCAACGTCCGCCTCGGAGACGCGGCCATGGCCGGTCAGCCGGCCGAGGACGGTACGCAGTCGGTCGGAAAGATCGTCAAACACGGGTGGGGAGTTTACCCGCCACCCAACATCCGGCGGCATACCTGCCGCTTGCGTAACCTCCCGCCGTGGCTGACCAACCACCGATCGAACTCAGCGAGCCGCTGCCCGAGGCGGGCGCGCCACCGTCCCTGTGGCGCAACGGGTCGTTCAGGCGGCTGTGGACCGCGTCGACCGTCTCCGTCTTCGGCAGCCTCGTCACGCGCATGGCGCTGCCCTTCGTCGCGATCATCACGCTGCACGCCAACGCCTTCGACGTCGCCCTCGTTAGGAGCATGGAACTCATCGCCGGCCTCGCCGTTGGGCTGGTGGCCGGTGCGTGGGTCGATCGGCTCCGTCGGCGGCCGCTGATGATCTGGACCGACCTCGGACGCGCCGTGCTTCTGGCGACCATCCCGATTGCGTTCATCGGCAATTGGCTCTCACTGGCTCAGCTGCTCGTCGTCACCTTGCTGACGGCGGTGCTGACGACCTTCTTCGACGTCGCCGACAACGCGTACCTGCCGACCATCGTCCCTCGGCGCGACCTGATGCGCGCGAATGGGGCACTCGCCGCCACAGGCTCAGTTTCCGAATTCGCGGCATTCGGGTCGGCGGGCTTCCTTGTCCAGCTCCTCTCCGGACCTTTGACGATCGCCATCGACGCGGTGTCGTTCGTCGTCTCGGCGCTGTTCCTGGGCTCCATCCGGGTCAAGGAGCCGCCACCGCCAGCGAAAGCGGACCGCGAGCCTGTGATGAGAGAGATCGCGACCGGCCTTCGCCTCGTGGTCGCGCACCCCGTCCTGCGAGCGCTGACGCTGGCCAGCATGTCGATGGCCGGGCTGTGGGGCGTGTTCGGAGCGACCTGGTACCTCTTCGCGCTCGACGAGATCGGCCTGGATCCCGCGACGATCGGGCTCATCGCGGCGGCGGGCGGGGCGAGCTCGCTGGTCGGCGCCGTCCTTGCATCCCGTCTGGGGCGCCGCGTGTCCGTAGGCCGCCTTCTGATGGGCACGATGCTCATGACCTCCGTCGGCCACCTCTTCATCCCGCTCGCGCCGGCGGGCGCGCCACTGATCGCGATTGCGTTCTTCCTCGGGCAGCAGCTCGTCGCCGATAGTGCGGCCACTGTCTACGACATCGTCGAGGTGTCGATCCGCCAGTCAATCGTGCACGACCGCCAGCTGGGCCGCGTCAACGCCACGGTGCACGTCGCGACCCTGCTCGCTCAGCTGGTGTGCACGCTCGGCGCCGGCGCTCTGGCCCTACACATCGGGCTGCGCGAGACGACCTTCATCGCGCCGCTCGGCGGTGTCCTTGCCGCCATCTTCCTGTGGGCCTCGCCCGTGCGACGGATGAAGGCAATCGAGCCTGTCGCGGCCGAAGCGGCAGACACCCAGGGGTAGATGCTCTAGGCGAAGAGCGCGTCCACGAATGCGTTTGGGTCGAAGTCGAGAAGGTCGTCGATCTTCTCGCCCACGCCAACGAACAGGACGGGCACCTTCAACGCGTCCTCGATGGCGAACGCGATGCCGCCGCGCGAGGTCGTGTCGAGCTTGGTCAGCGCGATGCCGCTCAGAGGCGCCGACTCGTGAAAAGAGCGGGCCTGGGTGAGGCCGTTCTGGCCGGTCGTGGCGTCAAGTACGAACAGGACCTCTGGCTCGGCGTCGGGCAGCCGCTTGCCGATCGTCCGGCGAATCTTGGCCAGCTCCTCCATCAGGTTGGACTTCGTGTGCAGCCGGCCGGCGGTGTCAACGACCACCACATCTGTCCCGCGCGCGGCGGCGGCGTCGAGCGCGTCGTAGACCACGGCGGACGGATCCGCGCCGGCGCTGTGCGCCACGACGGGAAGGTTCGCCCGCGCTGCCCAGGTCTCCAATTGCTCGACCGCTGCGGCACGGAAGGTGTCCGCGGCTGCGAGCAGGACCTTCGCGCCGCGACTCGCGAAGCGAGCCCCGAGCTTCGCGACGGTCGTCGTCTTGCCGGTGCCGTTGACGCCGACTACGAGGACGACGGCCGGAACGCCGGGAGCGGGCACGCGCGGCCAGGGAGTCGGGTCGCGCGGCGCAAACAGAGCCAGCAGCTCGGCGCTGACGGCTGCCTCGGCGTTCTGCACGTCACGTCGTGCGCGGGCACCTTCGACCACGCGTGCAGCAAGCATGGCACCCACGTCAGCCGCGATGAGAGCCTCCTCGACCTCTTCCCAGGCGGCGTCATCAAGTGGACCGCTCAGGATCGATCGCAGCCTCCCGATGACTCCTGATCGGGTGCGCGCAACGCCTTGATCCAGGGTCAAGCCAGGGCTGCCTCGGATGCCGCTTCGGTCCCGGCCGTCGGCTCTGCCTCGGTCGCGAGGACTGCTGAGCCATCTGCCTTGCCATTGCCGTTGCCGCTCGGCTTGGGCAGCCGGAGCGAAACCACGCGGCTCACCGCGTCGTCGCCGATGGTCACGCCGTACAGAGCGTCGGCGCCCTCGATCGTGCCCCGGTTGTGGGTGATGACGATGAACTGGGTCTGCTCGGCGAGGCCACGCAGCGCGTTCGAGAAGCGGGCAATGTTCGCCTCGTCGAGAGCGGCATCCACCTCGTCCAGCACGCAGAATGGCACCGGCCGGACCTCGAGCATGGCCAGGAGCAGGCTCACCGCGGTCAGCGCGCGCTCGCCGCCGGACAGCATCGACAGTGGCTGGCGCTTCTTGCCCGGCGGCCGGGCGTGGATCTCGACGCCGGTGGCCGACAGGTCCTCAGGGGCGGTCAGGCTGAGCTCGGCGTCGCCACCGCCAAAGAGCTCCTTGAAGCGTCTGGCGAACGCGTCCTCCAGCGCGGCAAAGGTGCGCCGGAACTGGTCGGTGATCATCGCGCTGAGCGACGCGATCAGCTCACGGGTCGACCCGATCGCCGATTCCAGGTCAGAGCGCTGGGCTTCCATGCCGTCCAACCGTTCGCGCAGCTCGGCGTACTCCTCAACGGCGAAGGGGTTGCCGGCGCCGAGATCGTGGAAGCGCCTTCGCAGCGTTCCCAGCCGGCTGGCGGTAGGCGGCTCCGGCACAGCCTCGGTGCTCGCTCGCCAGCCGCGGACGACCGCATCGAGGGTGCTCTCCAGGGCGTCGCTGGCAATTGATTCGTCGACCGGGGCCGACGTCAGACCAGACTCCTGCTGGAGGGCCAGCAGTCCGTCCTGGCCGATCCCGGCCAGCTCGACCAACAACTGCTCACGTACCTGCTCGAGCTGGAGCCGCGCCTCCATCTGCGCCACTTCGGACTTGCGCGTCTGCTGCTCGGCGACACGCAGCCGCTCACGGGCATCGGTCGCGGCACGCTCCGCGGCAATCAAACGCGAGCGATCGTCGGCACCGGCCGCCAGGACGGCCGCGAGCTCTTTGGCCGCCTGACCTTCGTTGAGCTCGCCGGCTCCGAGTCGAGATGCGTTGTGACTCTCCTCGACCGACAGCTCGGCCTGGCGTGGTGTCAGTCGCGCCAGCTCTGCGTCGAGGTCGACGAGTCGCGACTCGTCGATCGCACGGCGCACGTCAGAGACCCGTCGCTCGTCCTGCCACTCGGCGAATAGGGCCTCCTCGGCCGACTTCTGACGCTTGAGATCCTCGCGCCGCGCCCGCAGGTCAGCGATCCGGGCCGCTGCGCCGGCAGGGTCCTCCGTGGATGCCTTTGGCCCGACGAACTGGGCTTCGAGCGCGGCGACGTCAGCTGAGAATCGGTCCGCGAGGTCTTTCGCCGAGGATGCCTCTGCCGCCAGCCGATCGGCCTGTGAACCTTCCCAGGTGACCTCGCGCAGCCACTGTTCGGCGCGCCGTTGGGCGACTCGTTCGCGCTCCTCGGCGGCGCGTCGTTCGGCCCGGGCCTCGTCCAGTCTCGCCTGCGCAGATCGGATTTCCGCGCCGGCAGAATCGGCGGCGGCGCGCAGTTCAGTGAGGGCGGCACTTTCTGCGACGAGCTGCTTCTCGAGTTCAGATGAACGGCGCCGAACGTCGTCGCGCTCCGCCCGAATCTCCAGCAGACTCTGCTCTGACGCAAGCCGGACGACCCCTTCGTCGGTGATCACGTCGCCATTGAGCGTCACGGCGCGCCAGCCGGGCAGCAGTGACGGCGCGAAGCGTATCGCCGGACCCAGGTCAGGCAGCCATACGACACGTTCCAGGAGCCTGGTCACCTCTCCCTGGGGGTCGCGCCGGATTCCGTCGGCCAGGCTCCCTCCGCCGAGTTCCTGCGCGGTGGCCAGTACAGGTCCGCCCGTTGCGCCCCGAACTAGCCGACGACGCGCTCCACCGCCTCGGATGACCAGCGTGCCGCGGCGCTTGGACGTGACCAGCGGTGCGGCGTCGTCGACGACGAAGCCCGTGGCCGCGTGGTCGAGCGCTGCTGAGACGGCCCTTCGGAACCGAGCTTCGACCTCGAGCCCTTCGGCGATCAGGCTGCCACCGCGCGCACGGGCTGCGCGGGCGAGGCCTTCGTCAGCAGTGGCATCGAGTGCGGCATCCAACCCGGCGAGACTGGCCCGAGCGGCCGACGCATCGGCCTCCATCTGGCGGACCCTGTCGGCGTTCTGGGCAGCAGCCGCGCCGGTCGTGGCTGCGCGCGATCGCGCCTCGTCGACTGCGGCCTGGGCGCGGGCTTCACGGTCGCCGATGTCGGCCAGTTCGGCAACCGCGGCATCGCGCTCGCCCTCGGCGTCGGCGAGACGTTCAGTGAGACGAATCAGCTGGGCGCGGGAGGTCTCGGACGCCGTCGAAGTCTCCTCGGCACGCTGGCTGTGCAGCTCGTAGTCGGTACGTCGCGCCGCCAGTTCACGACCGGCCGCGTCAGCAGCTGTGCCTGACGTGTCACCGTCGCCACCCGCGCCGCTGGTCGCGTGCGCCAGCGAGCGGTCAATCGATTCGATCTCCGCCGCGAGCGCGGCAGCTGGCTGCGGCGCGGGCGCGCTGGCGATGCGGCCAGCGTCGCGCATGCGTCCCTCTGCCGAGTCGCGCTCGCTGGCGATGCGTCCGATCTCGCGGGCCAAAGCATCAAGTTCTGATTGGACACGCGCCTGCGCGACGCGGAGGTCACCATTCTCGGCTCGGTGCTTCTCCAGGACCTCACGCCGCGACCGCTCCTGATCCGCATGGCTCGCCATCTGCTCCGAGGTCGTGGCCGCGGCCTCCTCGGCCGCGTGAAGGTCGGCCAGCGCAGCATCGGCGGCGGTGCGCGCGGCTTCGACTGCGGACGACTCGCGTCCCTCCGTCTCGGTTGACGCACTCCATCGCGCGCGCGCCGCCGAGAGCAGGGCTTCGGCGAGCTCGAGACCTGCGGTTCGCCGCGCCTGAAGCTGCTCGGCCTGGGCGGACAGCCGACGAGCCTGCGGGCGCAGCTCACCGAGAAGGTCGCTCAGCCGCTCGAGATTCGCCTCCGCATCGGCTAGCTCCGCCTCAGCCTGCCGGCGACGTCGCTCGTGACGCCTGACGCCGGCCGCTTCCTCGAAAAGCGGCCTCCTCTCCTCAGGCCGGAGGGCCAGAGCCTGATCGACCATGCCCTGGCCGATGAAGAGAAACGCGTTGTCGGCCAGATTGCCGGCGTCGAGCAGCTCGACGAGGTCGCGCAGCCGGATCCGCTGGCGATTGAGGAGGTACTCGTTCTCGCCCGAGCGATAGAGCCGCCGGCCGATCTCGACTTCGCCGTATTCGACCGGCAGCAGGCGGTCCTGGTTGTCGATGACCAACGTGACGTCGGCCATACCGATCGCCTTTCGCGACGATGAGCCGGCGAAGATCACGTCCTCGGCACGGCGCGTGCGCAGCTGTCGGCCCTGTTCCCCGAGCGTCCAGCGCAACGCATCGGCAAGGTTGCTCTTGCCGCTGCCATTGGGCCCGACCACGGCGCTGATGCCCGGTCCGAACTCGATCAGGGTGCGTTCCGCAAAGGACTTGAAACCGACCAGCCGAAGCGCGGTCAGCCGGGCATTCGTCACGCGTTCTCGCCCCGCTCGGCTTCGTCCGGAACCGTCGTCGCCTGGGCGGCGTTCGACAACTGGCCGAGCGCCTCCCGCGCGGCTTCGGTCTCGGCGTCGCGCCGGTTGCGCCCCTCTCCGCGTCCAAGGACGTTGCCGCCCACGAGCGCCTCGATGACGTAGTGCTTCGCGTGCGGCGGCCCCTCGTCGCTGACCAGCCGATACTGCGGCGCCCGGCCCGTGCGGGAGTAGCTAAACTCCTGGAGGGCGCTCTTGGGCGGCTTCAGCTCTTCGATCTCGGGCTTCTCATCAAGCTCCGGAGCCAGGACGTCCAGCAGCCAGTCGCGCGTTCGATCGAGACCATGCTCGAGGTAGACCGCGCCAGTGACCGCCTCGAACGTCGCTGCAAGCACCGACTTGCGTGACCGTTCACCGGCGGCCGTCGCGCCGGTTCCGAGGATCAGATAGGAGGAAAGCTCCAGCCGCTGGGCGATGCGCGCCAGCCCTCGCGCCGAGACGATAGCTGCACGCCGGGTGGTGAGAGAGCCCTCGTTGTCCACTGGGTAGCGCTGCCACAGCGCGTCGGAAACGATCAGCGAAATCACCGAATCGCCGAGGAACTCCAGGCGCTCGTTGGACAGCCCCGCAGAGGGCTGCTCATGGACGTAGCTGCTGTGGATCAGCGCCTGCGACAGCAGCGAGAGGTCGTTGAATTCGAGGCCGAGGCGCTCGGCCAGCTCCCGCGCCGGCGCCATTCCGTTGCGCGCCCAGGAAGACCTAGGTGCCCTTCTCCTCGACGTAGTCGACCGCGTCCTGGACCGTGCGGATCTTCTCTGCGTCTTCGTCGGAGATCTCTGCCCCGAACTCTTCCTCGAGGCTCATGATCAACTCGACGAGATCCAGT
>CAZXLP010000018.1:0-13962 GCA_964642085.1 uncultured Anaerolineaceae bacterium | reverse complement strand
CGCAGCTCCATCTGCTCGTCGCCCGGGAAATCGGGCTCCTGCTCGGGCGAGATGGTGTTGATGTACCGGGTGGCAGTCAGGGGCGGCAGGCCGAGGTTGTGCTGCCGCGCGCGCTTGAGAATGCGATAGAGGATGAACTGCGCCCGCGCGCGGCCCTCCTCCTCGACCACAGAGTCGAGCGACCGGACCCAGTCGGAAGTCTCCTCCTGGTCGCGGTCGGGCAGCTGGCGCTTGAAGTCGCCGAACTGATCGAACATGTAGCCACATCTTACGGTCTGGCACTTCCGGAGCCGGAAATATCGGTCTTATCCTTCGGGCGTGGCAGGTGCGGTGCGGACGCGATCGACTCGGAGGCTGGGCCTCGGTATCGATATCGGCGGCACCGGCGTCAAGGCCGCACTCGTCGCCCTGGACACCGGCGAGCTCATCTCGCGGCGGGTGAGGCTCGCTACCCCGCGGCCGTCAACGCCCAAGGCCGTCGCCGCCACCGTCCGTCAGGTTGTCGACGCAATTGCGGCCGAGCACGAACTGCCTGCCGACCTGCCCGTCGGGAGCGGCCTGCCCGGTGTCATCAAGCGCGGACGGGTGATGACCGCGGCGAACATCGACAAGAGCTGGATCGGCGTTTCGGCCGCGGAACTGTTCGGCGAAGCGCTTGGCCGCCAAGTCGTCGCGATCAACGACGCGGACGCGGCGGCCATCGCCGAGGCCCGGTTGGGAGCTGGCAAGGAGGCCAGCGGAACCGTGCTGCTGTTGACGATCGGGACCGGGATCGGGAGCGGGCTGCTCGTCGACGGTCAACTTGTACCGAACACCGAGCTCGGCCATATCGAGCTGAAGGGCCACGATGCGGAGCGCCAGTTGAGCGGAGTCGCGCGCGAGCGGCGCCGGCTGCGCTGGAAGGCATGGGCCGCGGAGTTCAACGTCTACATCGCGCATCTCGAGGCCTACCTGTGGCCCGACCTGATCATCCTCGGCGGCGGTGTCAGCAAGGTAATCGACAAGTACCGCGAATGGCTGAAGAGCAACGCGCCGATCGTGCCTGCTCAGTTCCTCAACACGGCCGGGATCATCGGGGCGGCACTTGCCGCTGCCGACGCACGACAGATTGCCCCGCGACCACCACGAGCCGCGTCCGGCTGACCGGTCGCGCGTTGCAGGTTCACCTTCTGGACGCGACATACGAGTTGTTCCGCGCTCATTTCGCGCCGCGCCCAATGCGTCTCGACCCAGGCGGCCAACCCGTTGGCGCAACGGTGGGCGTGCTCGAGAACGTGCTCTACCTATTGCGCGAGGATGGCGTCACCCACCTCGGCTGCGCATCGGACCACGTGATCGAGTCGTGGAGAAATAGCCGCTGGCCGGGCTACAAGACGGGCGCCGGCCTGCCTCCCGAGCTCAAGGCCCAGTTCCAATTGGCCGAGGACGCCCTACGCGCGCTCGGCGTCGTCGTATGGCCGATGGTCGAGTGGGAGGCCGACGATGCGCTGGGCACGGCTGCTGCGCGCTGGGCGGACGATCCATCGGTCGAGCGGGTCGTGATCATGACGCCCGACAAGGACATGGCCCAGTGCGTCCGCGAGGACGGCAGGGTCGTGATGTACGACCGGCGCCAGCAGAAGCTGATCGACGCGGATGGCGTGCGGGCGCGGTTCGGTGTTTCGCCTGAGAGCATCCCAGACTTCCTCGCCCTCGTCGGCGATTCAGCCGACGGCTATCCGGGCATTCCAGGCTGGGGCAAAGTATCGGCAGCAACCGTGCTAACTCGGTACGTTCACCTGGAGGACATCCCGGAACGAGTCGCGGCGTGGGATGTGTCGATCCGTGGCGGCGCAACGCTGGCGGCCGCGCTGCGCGAGCACCGCGAGGAGGCCTTCCTGTTTCGTGAGCTCGCCACGCTCGTCTCCGACGTGCCGCTGCCGGAGAAGCTGGACGACCTGCGCTGGAAGGGCGGGCACCGAGCGGAGTTCACACAGATGGCCGAGCGCCTCGGCGCACCGCAGCTGATCGACCGCGTGCAAGTCTGGGTCGACTGACTCGTTTACGCGTTCGGATATCGGTGTGGCTGATATGGCGCGGTCAAGAACCCGCTCAAGGCTCGGCAGGGCGAACAACGCGCTCGGATCCGAGCGTAGGCGGGCACGAAGGGCCTCTCGTGCGCTTCGGAATCCTGAGCTTAAGCCGACCTACGGCCCGACATATCAGCTTGGTCGATATCGGGCTTGTCAAGGTCCGCGGCCGAGCTGGCGGCGTCGACAACTCGAGCATCGGCGAGCAGGAAGCGCAGCGCGTCAGGTAAGCGGCGCGACCACGCGTCCTCGTGGTGATGCGCATAGCGATCCTCGACGTAGTTGAGGTCGCGGCCATCAACCCAACCCTTGGACACCAGGACGTCGCGGAAGCGCCGCGCATCCTCGGTCAGCCCGCGGAACTCGCGGCCTCCCATATCGACGTGGATCCGCGTCCTGGGCAGCTCATCATCTTCAAACAGGTCGATGATCGAGTAGTCGTGCCAGCGCAGCGAGGGGCTCATGGCACCGACGAAGCCAAATAACTCGGGGTATTTCGGCAGCGCATAGAGGCTGATCAGGCCGCCCAGCGACGAGCCGAGGATCCCCGTTCCCTCGCGATCGGTCCGCGTCGGGAAGGATCGGTCGACGAGTGGTTTGACCACCTCGACGACCCACTCCAGGTATTCGTCGCCCAGTCCGCGGACGATTCGACGACCGGGAAGGCTGCGCCCGCGCCACGGGCTGTACTCCTCCATCCGATGGTCGCCCGCGTTAGGGATGGCCACAGCGATCGCCTCGAGCCCTTCCTTGGCGAGCTTCTCCAAGGTCTCGTCGGCGTGCCACTCCCCCACGTACGAAGTGTGGACGTCGAACATGTTCTGCCCGTCATGAAAGTAGATGACGGGGTACCGACGGGCGGTCGCCCGTGCGTCAACCAGCGAGGGAGGCAGGTAGACGGCTATCTCGCGTGATCGGCTGAGGACCGGGCTGTTCAGGGACGGCCAGACGAGGACATTGCCGGTGACGGTGCTGTCCTTGCCGTGGACCAGGTCGTAGGGCAGCCAGCCGGGAATTCGGGCGATAGTCACTCGGCCTGAGCCGAGCCTGCGGCCGAGCCTGCGGCGGAACGGGCGGCCGAGCCGTAGCGACGGAGCTCGGCGTCGATGTCGAGCGGTTGGACGGTCGCTTCGTTCTCGTACCGACCCCATTCGGAGCGCGGCACCATCCACATGATCTCGAACTCGTTGCCGTCCGGATCCTGACCATAGAGCGACTTCGTCGCCCCGTGATCGCTCGCGCCGCCGAGCGCGCCCGCCTCGGTCAGTACGCCCGCGGCGGCGGCTAGATCGTCGATGCGCGGCACCTCCCACGCAAGGTGGTACAGGCCGGTCGACCCGCGTGGAGGGCGCGGCGCCTCGGGACCAACCGCCATCAGTCCCAGGTCGTGGTGGTTGGTTGAACCCGCAGCACGCATGAAGGCCATGAGGTTTCGGATGCGGCCAATCTCTTCGAAGCCGAATACGCGCTTGTAGAAGTCGGCCGAACGATCCAGGTCGCGAACGTACAGGACGGCATGGTTGAGCCGGGCTACGGCGATGGACTCCGCAGGAGCCCCCGAATGGGAGGCAGTCATTTGAGCAACTCCGTGATTGTCTGGTGGTGGGAGGGCGCGGCGGCAACCACGCCTATTGATCGGCTCGGCCGTGACATATCGAACCACGCCTTGCCGTCGAGCGTCGTAACCGTGGCTCCGCCCTCGGCAGCGATGAGGCCCGCGGCACAGATGTCCCACAGTGACAGGCCGCCAGCCTGCACGAAGGCGTCGAAGCGACCGTTGCCCACGTAGGCCAGCGCCAGCGCGGCGCTGCCCATCACCCGCGACACACGGATGCGGCGCCGGATGCGCCTCTCACGTTCCGCCCAGCCTGTGCGCGGCAGCGATAGCGAGACGACGCAATCGGAAAGCTTCGCTTTGGCAGGGTGCCGAATCGGCGAGCCGTCGAGCCGGGCGCCGAGGCCGGACTGGGCGGTGAACAGCTCGTCGCGAACGGGGTCGTAGACGACGCCCAGGACCGGACGACCGCCGATGGCCAGCCCGATGCTGACGCAGAAGATCGGAATCCCGTTGGCGTAGTTAACGGTTCCGTCAAGCGGGTCGATGATCCAGACGCGCTGCTCGGACGGTTGCACGGCCGACTGGCCCTCGGGCAGGACGGCCTCGATCTGGCCTGATTCCTCCGCCAGGAAGGCGTCGTGCGGGTAGGCCCCGCGGATGGCCGCGATGATCATTTGCTCGGACATCTCGTCGACCTCGGTCACGACGTCGTGCTCGGCCTTGTGCACGATCCGTTCGAGACGTTCGTAGCGCTCCATCTGGAGCCGGCCGGCGCGCTTGGCGGCGTCGACTGCGATCGACAGCTCCTCATCGTGGCGCGTCGAGCGCACGTTGTCAGATGGCTCGCCCGCGGCAGGGGCGGTCAGCGGTCGTGCCACCTCAGGATTGTAGGATGGCCCGCGTGTCCGACCCGGCCGCGCGAACCTGCCGACGCATGACCAGCGTGTGACCACCACCAGGTGACCACCAGCAAGCGCTGGACTCTCATCGCGGCAGTCCTCGGATCGAGCATCGTCTTCCTCGACTCGGCTGTGCTGCCGGTGGCGCTCCCCGCGATCGGTCGGGAGCCGCGCCTGTTCGTCGGCGTCCTGGAAGGCCAGAACTACATCCAGTACGGGTACCTGTTGACGCTCAGCGCGTTCCTGGTGCTCGCGGGCGCGCTGTCGGACTACTTCGGCCGGCGCAGGCTGTTCGTCATCGGCCTGGTCGGGTTCGGAGTTACGTCGATCCTGTGCGGGCTGGCTCCAAATCTGGAGGTACTCATCGTCGCGCGGCTGGCCCAGGGCGCCGCCGGGGCAATCCTGGTGCCCGGCTCGCTGGCCATCCTGACGAACAGTTTCGAGGGCGAGGAGCAGGGCCGAGCGTTTGGAGTCTGGGCCGGCGCGTCGGGCATCGCGCCGATCCTCGGGCCGTTCGTCGGCGGGTTGCTCGTCGACGAGGTGAGCTGGCGCGCGATCTTCCTGCTCAACATCCCGTTCATCGCCGTGGCCATCTGGGCCGCCCAACATCACCTAAAGGAATCCCGCGACGAGCACGCGACGGGCCGCTTTGACTGGCTCGGGGCGCTGTTGGTCGCGCTGGCCGTGGGTGGGCTGTCGTTCGGCGCGATCTACGGCCAGGAACGCCAGTGGCGGGACCCGCTTGCATTTGTCGCCATCGGCATCGGCGCCCTGACGACCGTTGCGATGCCCTTCTACTTCGCGCGGGCGAGGGATCCGCTGATCCCGCTGGGCATGTTCCGCTCGCGCAACTTCACGGTAACCAACGTGTCGACGCTGCTCATCTACGGCGCCCTTTACGTGCTCCTCCTCTTCCTACCGGTCTATATGCAGGGCACCCTCGGCTATACGGCACCTGCGGTCGGCCTCGGATCGCTACCCGGACCACTCTTCCTGGTCTTCCTTTCGACCAGGTTCGGGGCATTGGCCGGGCGCTACGGACCACGCGTGTTCATGACTGTCGGGCCGGCAATCATGGCTGTCGGTCATCTTTGGCTGGCGCGGGTTCCAGCCGACAGCGAGCCTTGGCAGCTGAGGCTGGGCGACACGAGCACCTACCTGCCCCCGACCGACTACCTGATCGACTTCCTGCCGTCCTCGCTTGCCGTGGGACTCGGCCTTGCGATCATGGTTGCGCCGCTCACGACGGCGCTGATGCGATCCGTGCCAGGGCGACAGGCGGGTGTTGCATCGGCTATCAACAACGCCATCTCGCGCGTCGGACCGCAGCTCGCAGGGGCGCTCATATTCGTCGTCGTGTCGGCCTCGTTCTACGCGGCTCTCTCGACGCGCGTGCCCGGTCTCGACGTGAACTCACCAGATGTGCGCGCCGCATTGCCGCCTCTAAACGCCCCTGCGCCCACGGTTCCCGCGGACCAGGTGGAGGCGGCGCGCGTGGCATCGACCGAGGCATTCCACCTCGCGATGCTTGGCAACGTCGTGCTGCTCGTGCTCGGCACGGCCACCAACGCGTTCGGGATCAGCGATCGTCAGGCGCTCGAGGGCGGCGCCAGTGCGGAGGGAGCGACCGCGACAGCCGCCGACTAGACCGATCAGTTACAGCGGATGGCCACCGCGCTTGAATTGAGCGGCGCGCCGTCGGCCGGTGGCGTGAGCGCGCGTGTGAATTGCCGCGTTTCACCGGCGGGGATGGGTTCGGTGAAAAAGACGTAATCGCGGTAGTCCGGCGCGCCGCCGGGCGAAATTCGGCAACTGGCGCCCGAGGTCCGGGTCCCCCCGTTGGCGACCGAGACCACCACGTCGAGGCCGCCGTCGGCGCGCGTGGCCACACCTGACACGACCGAGGTGAACGGACCGACGCCGGCCGACATCAAGCGCCAGACGATCGCGAGGGCGATGAACCCGCCCAGCACGCCTACCAGCACCGTGCCATGAACCTGGGTCGAACTCGGCGACTTGATCCGCGCCGGGTTGTCGCGATCACACAACGAAACGCCAAGCGGCGTCGGGCGACCGCAGCGGAAACAGGTGTCGTGGGGCTGGTCTAGCCGGACCGCTGCCGTCGCGGTGGAGTCGGGCTCGGTGGAGGGTATGGGCGGGGATCGGCGGAACATCGGTCGCTTCAGCCTAACGCGGAACCGATATGGCCGGTGGTATGCCCCCGGCGGAGGGTCAGGCTGCCACCGCCCCAGTCAGCCGGCGAGGCCAGCGCGCTCGGCCGCCTCGAGAAGGGCGGGCAGCTCGGCTGGGCGGACCCAGTTGACTATCAGTTCGTCGGCACCCTTCTCCTGCCACTGAGCGGCAAACCCACGCATGTCGGCGATAAGCGGCTGCCGATCCAGAGGCTCGTCACGCGACAGTGTCACCGCGATCAGGTGCGCCATCTGCGCTCGCGATCGGCCGTGTGCGGAAAGCTCAGCCAGGTGGATCGGGAGCAGGCGCTCATAGTCGGGCGCATTGGTCGTCCAGCCGTCGCCCACCCGGGCGGCCAGTCGGGCCCCGCCTGGCTTTTCGCCGCCAACGATGATCCGCGGCGGTGGCTCGGGCGCTGGGTGCGCCCAGGCCTCTTTCAGGTGCAGGAACTTGCCGTCGTAGTCAGCCGGGCCGCCCGTCCACAGCAGCCGCACGACCGCGACCGCTTCCTCCAGCACTCGCACCCGCTCAGCAGGGTCCGGGAACGAGATGCCGTAAGCCTCCATCTCCGGCGCGTAGCCACCGACGCCGATGCCCAGCTCCACCCGTCCATTCGACTGGTCCCAGATCGTCGCCAGCATGCGCGCCAGGACGGCCGGATGGCGATTCATCACATTGGTGATGAAGCTGCCGACCTTGAGCCTGGATGTCGCGGCCGCGGCGGCCGTCAGCGTCGTCCAGCACTCGAGCACCGGGTCGGTCTTCTTGCCACGACTCATGAAGTGGTCCCAGCACCACACGCCGGAGAAGCCGGCCTTCTCCACTTCGCGCGCCGATTCCCGCCACCACGCCGACGACACGCCAATCGAGGTTAGGTTGACGCCAATCGGGATCATCGGGAGGCCTATACGGTTGCTCCAGCCTCGAGCGCAATCTCGATCATGCGTACCGTGGCCGTCTCCAGGTCCGTCAGCTCCATGTACGTCTCCTCTGACGTTTCGACGTCGCCCGCGTCGGTCTCGCCGAGCGTGTCACTGACGGTCAGGATGCACCCCGCGCGAACGTCTTCGCCACTCCCCTGGGCGCGGGCGGCGAGGTAGAACAGGGCCGCGGCTTCCATCTCGAAGGCCAGGATGCCGCGCGACCGCCACTTGGTGACGTAGTCGTCGTCAGGGTTGTAAAAGACGTCGATCGACGCGACCGGCCCGATCCCGGGCTTGATGCCCTTGGCCCGCGCGGCATCAACCAGGGCCCGCGTCAGCTCAAAGTCGGCCGCTGGCGCGTACGGGTCGCCGTGAAGGTAGGTGCGTGTAGCTCCGTCAACCGGTGCGGCAGCTGTGGCCACCACGATGTCGCCCGTCCGCAGCCCGCGGCCGATCCCGCCGCACGTTCCGATGCGGATCAACCGATTCGCGCCCAGGCGAAGCAACTCCTCGACGACGATCGAGAGCGATGGCGTGCCTATGCCGCTCGTCTGCACGCTCACGGGCACGCCGTTGTAGGTCCCGGTGTAGCCGAGCAGGAGGCGGTGATCGTTGACCAGGCGGGCGGCATCCAGGCCGCCATCGAACATGCCCGCAACCAGCTTGGCGCGGTTGGGATCGCCGGGAAGGAGCACGAGCGGGGCGTAGTCACCCGGCTCGGCACGAAGGTGGATCTGGGGCATCGCGCGGAGTCTAGCCCCCCTTCGGTGGCGGGCTTGTCGGCCGTGCCGGTCCCAGCGGTAACCGCCACAACGTGTGCCAAGGCTGGTCGGGCGTGTGTCCGATGAGCCACGCCTCGCGACAGACATCCCGTATGGGCAGCATGGCCGGCAGGGCGTGCTCGGCCGCGGCGTAATAGTCGTCGGGCACGTCCTGGGCGATGGTCAGGTGCGGGACGACGTCGTCGTAAGCGCCTTCGTACGGCGGGTACTCCGGGAACGCCTCCGCCAGCGCTTGGGTCAGCCGCCGGAACGGGTCGGACGGCTCCGGAGCGAGGTAAACCACGTTCGGCCACCGGCCCACCGAGCGGAGAGTGAAGCTGAAGGCCGGCTCGCTCGCCATGATCTGCTCGATCCTATGTCTGACATCGTCCTTCAGTCCGCTCACGGGCATGAACGGGTAGATCAGCGTGACGTGCGCGGGCACTCCCTGCGCTGCCGACGGATCCATCCGATCCCTGAGCCGATTGACGGCTACCGGCACCTGGACGGGGACGATGATGGCGCTTTCCCCGAGGCCTGATTCGGCGACCGGAATGGCCCCCGACAGGGCTCCCTCGAGCGATTTGGCGACCATTGGCGAAGCGTATACGGTGCCAGCGTGACCTCAGTCGAAGAGCGCCGCGAATGACAGCGGTCGACCTCGAATTTCGTCATGTGTCGAAGCGATACGGGCCGGCGACAGTCGTTAACGACCTTAGCCTGGAGGTGCCCGCGGGCAAGATCTGCGTGCTGGTCGGGCCATCGGGCTGCGGCAAGACGACGACCCTGAAGATGGTCAACCGCCTGATCGAGCCGACCTCCGGCCAGATCCTCATCGGCGGCCGCGACGTAACAAGCCAGGATCCCATCGAACTGCGTCGCGGGATCGGCTACGTCATCCAGCAGGTCGGGCTGCTCCCGCATCTCACGGTTGCCGACAACATTGCAATCGTCCCGCGGCTACTCGGCTGGGAGAAGGCGCGCATCCGACAGCGCACCGACGAGCTGATCTCGCTGGTGGGTTTCGAGGTGTCGGGCTACCGCGATCGATATCCCGCGCAGCTCTCCGGCGGAGAGCGTCAGCGAGTCGGCGTCGCGCGCGCCCTCGCGGCGGATCCACCACTGATGTTGATGGACGAGCCGTTCGGTGCGGTCGATCCGATTGTTCGCGAGCGACTCCAGAACGAGCTCCTTCGGCTGCAGGAGCAGCTGGCCAAGACGATCGTGTTCGTGACCCACGACATCGACGAGGCGATCAAGATGGGCGACCTCGTCGCGGTCATGAAGGGGGGCGGTGTGCTTGCTCAATTCGGGCCGCCCGCGGAAATTCTGGCCCAGCCGGCGTCGGATTTCGTGGCCCGATTTGTCGGCGCGGATCGCGGGCTCAAACGGCTATCACTTCGACGCGTGGGCGAACTCGAGCTGCAACCGGTGATCACGGCGCGTCCGGGCGACGACGTCGCCGCGGCTCGGGCGCGGATCGCCGCTGACCCGTTTCCCTATCTCTTCCTCGTGGACGACCGCGACCGGCCGATTGGCTGGGTGAGCCAGGACCGCATGCCGGAAACGGGCACGCTGACAGAGGACATGGCCGTGCCCGACTCGCCCATCCTGGGAGCACGGACGACGTTGAAGGATGCCCTCTCACAGATGCTCGGGGCAGACGTCATGGCCGGTGTCGTCGTCGATGAGAACGAGCGCGTCCGGGGGCTGGTGACGGTCGAACAGATCGCAGCCACGCTCCGCGACCCCGACACCGCGTCAATCGCATCAGCGTGACCGCATGGAGCTGACCGGGGACCTGGCCTGGGTCGTTGACCATCTCGATGAGCTGGCGTACCGAACCTTCCAGCACCTGCTCCTGGCGACGATCGCCGTCGGCACCGGCTTCCTGATTTCCTTCTTCCTGGCGGTGCTTGCCGTGCGAAGGCGAGCCACCTACGGGCCGATCCTGACAGCCTCGGACCTGCTCTACACGATCCCCAGCCTTGCCGTCTTCGCCGCGCTCATATCCGTGACCGGCATATCGCTGCTGACCGTCGAGATTCCACTCGTCATGTACACACTGACGATTTTCGTACGCAACATCGCAGCGGGGTTCGACTCGGTCCCACAGGACGTGCTCGAGGCCGCCGACGGCCTTGGCTACACGCCGTCGCAGCGCCTGTGGCGGGTCGAGGTGCCGCTGGCCGTGCCGTTGATCGTCGCCGGCCTGCGCCTGGCCGCCGTCTCCACGATCGGCCTCGTCACCGTCACGTCCATCCTGGGCGACAGCTTCGGCGGCCTGGGCTTCTTCATCCTTGAGGGGTACCGGCGCAGCTTTCCAGTCGAGCTGTACTTCGGCGCCATACCGTCGATCCTCCTGGCGTTCGTCGTCGACGCCGGCCTTATCCGTCTGGAGCGCCTGACGACGCCCTGGGCAGGCACCGCGACTGCGTCCGCGATGGGCGGGAGCTGAACGGCTGATGATCCCCGACACCATCGCCTGGCTCACCGACCCGGCGCATTGGAGCGGTCCGAACGGCATCCCGCTGCGGCTCGGAGAGCACGTGGCCATCTCCGGAGCCTCGCTGCTCATCGCCCTCGCCATCGCGCTGCCGGTAGGGCTGTACATCGGCCACACGGGCCGCGGCGCGCGTCTCGCTATCAATTCGGCCAACCTATGGCGGGCTCTCCCATCGCTGGCTGTGATCGCGATCGTGCTGCCCATAACCGCCGCCTTCGACAACCAGGCCGGCTTCTTCGTATACCCGACAGTCGCAGCGATGATCGTTCTGGGGGTGCCGCCCATTCTGGTCAACACTTACACCGGCATCTCGAATGTGGAGCGCGACGTCGTCGAAGCCGCGCGCGGTCAGGGCATGAGTGAGCGACAGGTACTGGCCGGCATCGAGTTGCCGCTGGCGCTGCCGGTGATAGCGGCTGGCATTCGATCGGGGGCCGTCCAGATCATCGCGACCGCGACGCTGGGCGCGATCTTCGGATTCGGAGGGCTGGGACGCTTCATCGTCGAGGGGATCGCCCAGTTCAGCCGTGGCGGGGCGGCCCAGATGCTCGCGGGCGTCGTCCTCGTGGCCGCGTTGGTTATTGCGACCGATCGCTCGTTCGCACTGATCCAACGGTTCCTTACGCCCCGCGCGATCCGTGCCCAGAGATCAGTAACGCCCACTTCTGCGTAGACCTGTATAGTCGGAAACTCACGCCGGGCTAACCGGAATAAGGAATTGAGGAGGTTACCCATGCGGATCTCCCGCAGGCTGGCCCTCGGGGCGATCCTCGTCGCGCTCATCGGCGCGTGTGGATCGGGTGGGGGCAAGCCAAGCATCAAAGTTGGCTCCGTGGGCTTTGATGAGGCTCGCGTCATCGCCGAGATCTACGCACAGGCCCTCGAGGCGAAGGGCTACACGATTGACCGCGCTGGCATAGGGCTCGGCGAACGACCCATCGTGGCACCGGCCATCGAGAGCGGACAGATCCAGCTGCAGCCGGAGTACATCGGCACCCGTCTGGTCTACGAGGGTGGCCAGGCCACCGGTGACTCGGCGGCGACCGCGGCTGCCCTGCAGGAGAAATTGAACCCAAAGAACCTGACCGTGCTGGCGTACACGCCCGGGGTCGACACTAATGCCTTCGTCGTGCGGCCCGAAACGGCGACTCAATTCAACCTGTCGACCCTGGGCGACGCGGCCGCTGTGCAGGACCAGCTCAAATGGGGCCTGGCGCTGGATTGCCCGACGAGTGCCGTGTGCGGCGCGCCCGGTGGGGCACTGGCGCAGTACGGAATCACCTCGGAGACAATCGCCGCGGCGACGCTGCTCGCCTCGTGCAGCACGCCGATGGCGGACGCGCTCAGAACCGGCACCATCGACGTCGCCGAGTTGTGCTCGACACAGCCCGACATCCTGGTTAACGGCTGGATCGTCCTCGAGGACGACAAGCACACGCAGCCGGCAGAGAACGTCGCGCCGATCGTACGCAACGATCTGCTGAGCCAAGTCGGCGATCGAGCCGCGTTCGACAAGATCCTGAACGACGTTTCGGCCCAGATCGATACGCCGACGATGGCCGACCTATACAAGCAGGTCGCCGTCGACCGCAAGGACGTGGCTGTCGTGGCCCGAGACTGGCTGAGGTCCAAGGGCTTCATCCAGTAGCGGCAACGTAAGATCGCCCGGTGGCGACCGAACACGCGACGCGCGTCCTGAGCAATGAGGTCAGAAACTTCCTGACCGCGCTGCCGCGTTACGCCACGATCGCAACGGTGAACCCCGACGGCAGCCCGCACCAGACCGTCATCTGGTTCCTGGTGCGCGGTGACGAGCTTGTCCTCAACTCGCGCCACGGTCGACGATGGCCATCCAACCTACGCCGCGAGAAGCGGGCCAACCTGTGCGTCTACGAGGCCGAGGACGCGGTAACCGTCGACTGCGTCCTGGAACGCGAGTACGAGGGCGAGGAGGCCCAGGCCGACATAGCCGTGATGGCCCATCGGTACGACACGCCCGAAGTGGCGGTCCGCGAGATCGAGCGCTACCGCACGGAGCGTAGGCTGAGCTTCGTGCTGCGCCCCATCCGCGTCCACACCCACGGAGACCCGCACTAGCAAGGAGCCGCGAGCACCCGGCCTTGGCCGGGAGCTGGCGACAGACGCGCACCAGCGGCCCGATGGCCGCCTGCGGAGATAGGAGCTACCTCTTATGGCCAAACCGCAGTTCGGCTACGCGGCGATGCTCGAGCAGTTCCACCCGACCGAGCTGATCAACTACTGCGTGGCCGCCGAGGCGGCCGGCTTTTCGGGCGTGATGGCTGCCGACCACCTCCAGCCGTGGGTGCCGCAGCAGGGCCAGGCCGCCTTTGTATGGGCGTTCATGGCGGCCGTCGCCGAGCGAACCAAGGGTGATGTCGGCCCGGGCGTCACCTGCCCGAGCTTCCGCAGCCACCCGGTCGTCATCGCCCAGGCCGCTGCCACCATGGCGGCGATGTACCCCGGACGCTTCTGGCTCGGGCTGGGATCGGGCGAGGCTCTCAACGAGCACGTCGTCGCGGGCTACTGGCCCGAGGCGCCGGAGCGCATCAACCGGATGTTCGAGGCGATCGAGATCTTCAACCGCCTCTTCACCGGCAAGGAGACCAAGCACGACGGGCGCTTCTTCAAGATGGAGACCGTTCGACTATGGACGCTGCCCGAGACGCCACCCGACATCTACGTCGCCACGGCGGGCCCGATCACTGCCAAGCGCACCGGCCAGGCGGCCGACGGCATCATCACGGTGGGCGCGCCCGAAGGGAAGATCGAGATGGTTCGCGAGAAGGCGCGCGAAGGACGGCGCGAGGCCGGACTCGACCCGGACGACTTCAAGTTCATCCTTCAACTGCACCTCTCCTGGGCCAAGACGGACGAAGAGGCGCTCGCCAACGCGATGACCGAGTGGCCGAACGGCGGCATGAAGTTCCCCAAGCAGGACATCCGCTCGCCGCTCGACTTCGAACAGATGGCCAAGCTCGTTCGCCCGGAGGACTTCGAGGGCCGGATGCTGATCTCGTCCGACCTCGAGGCGC
>CAZXLP010000017.1:0-14002 GCA_964642085.1 uncultured Anaerolineaceae bacterium | reverse complement strand
GGTCAAGGCATAGGCGACCTGCTTGTTGGTCATGCCCTTGGCGATGTTGTCCAGGATCTCGACTTCACGGGGTGACAGCGGAGCGAAGATCGGCGCCGCCTCCTGGCCGTAGACGGCCAGCTCGCGGAACTCCTTCAACACCCGGCTGGCAACCGAGGGCCGAGAGAAGACCTTGTCGTTGATCAGATACTCGCCGGCGCGAACGCGGCGGATGATCGTTACCAGGTCCTCGGGGCTGATGTCCTTGAGGATGAACGCGGCCGCACCGGCCTTGATCGCCTCGAACAGCTGGTCCTCGTCCTCGGCGACCGCCAGGGCGACGATGCCGACGCTGGGCACCTCGCGCTTGATGCGCTGGGTGGTCTCGATGCCGCCAGGTGCGGGCAGCGAGAGATCGAGCAGGACGATGTCTGGAGTTATTTCGACGGCCATCGTGAATGCATCGCGCCCGTCTTCGGCCTCGCCAACGATGTCGAAGTCAGGCTCGCCTTGCAGGATCTGGCGCATGCCGAGCCGGAACAGTGCGTGGTCGTCGACTAGCAGGATCTTCGTCCGCTGCTCAGGGTTGCGTCTGTCCGGACCGCCTCGTCGGCGATCGGGGCCCGCATAGTTCGCGTCCATGGTGTTCCTCTCCTCTACCGTTGTGGTCACTGGTCTAGCCTCCGAGTTCTGTGGTCAGCCGCACGACGGTGCCGGCGGCGGGATTGGTTGTGATCGATAACTCCGAGCCGAGCAGGTCGGCTCGTTCGTGCATGAAGCGCAGCCCGAAATGGCGACGGTTGGGATGAGCGGTCACCCCATCAATATCGAACCCTCTTCCATCGTCGCCTACCTCCAGCTGCCATTTGCGACCCCCGTCTGGTTCGTCGATCGTCCTTGTCACCACCCACGCTCGGCTTGCGCCGGCATGCTTGGCGATGTTGCGCAGTGCCTCCTGGGCGACGCGCAGGACGACGGTGCGGGCTGCATCCTGGAGCTGCGCTCCGGACGCTTCAAATTTCACGTCGATCGGCAGCCCGGCGCGCTGGCTGACCGCCGCCGCGCTCTCTCGAAGGGCTTCGTCGAGCTCCTCTGCCTCGCCGAGTGACGGCCGCAGCTGGTTGATGTAGCCACGCAGCGTGTCCAGTTCGCGCTCGAGGATCTGGCGCAGCGAGACGAGCTCAGCGTGTGCCGACCGGTCGCCTTCGGGCCGCGGCTCACGGATTGCGCGCTCGAGGATCTCGGTCTGGAAGATAGCGTTGGCGAGGGCCTGCGCGGGCCCGTCATGGAGCTCCCCGGCCAGGCGCGAGCGCTCCTGCTCCTGGGCTTCCAGGATGACCATCGACATCTGCGCCAGCACGTCCTCGCCGGTCGTGCCGTCGGTGCCTTCGACGAGGGAGTTGATGAGTGCCCGGACCTGCTCGGAGGCGTGTGATATCGGCTCAGTAGACCTGTGGCCCGCGGCGTCGAGATGCACCTCACGGCCCAAGGTGCGGCCTTCCATTCGTGGCCGAGTATAGGTACTTGCCTCCTCTGAAACGGAGTCCTCGCGACGGTCGCGCTGCCCGCTCATTGGGCACACTCCGAGTGGATGACAAACACAGCCGGGGCCGCGTCCCCACTGTTCGAGGCCGGATTGGGCAACTCGCTGAAGCAGGTCGCCTCGGGACCGGCGCGCAAAGCATCCGGATATCGGCCGCGCTGATCGACGACTACGACCGCCCGGGCCTCAAAGGCCTCGGCCAGAGCAAGGATGCTCGACGCAGGCTCATCCGGAAGGGCCAGCGTAGGCATGAGCAGGACATCGGAAAGCCATATCGGCCTATCAGTGATGACGGGCGACCCGTGTCGGACCCCTGCGTCGTGAAGGGCGCCCATCACCGTGCCCGGGAGCTGCAGCATGATGCGCTGGCTTGAAGCCGCCTGGCGGGCTGCCGAACCTAGCTGGAGTGCGGCGAGCGGGAAGGTCAGCGCGATGAGCGCAGCCGGCGCCATCCAGGCGTTCTGACGCGCCCATTGGCGACGCCGGACGAGCCACGCGACGAAGGAGTCGCCCCCGATCACTGCGGCTACGGCCAAACCCACCAAGAGCGGCCCCGACGCATGCTCGAAGGTGCCCCAGAGCGTCGCGACGGGGAACAGGATGCTCGTGACGGCAAACGTCAGGGAGCCGGCGAGGAGCACCGCGGCCAGTGAGCCGCGATGAGCCGTGGCTGGCGTGGAACGGCGTTTCCAAAGGAGGAACGCGACCGTGGCCAACCCTACAGCCACGACCGGCGCGGCCGGAACCAGAAGGACGTTGACCATGTTGTGCCATAACGCCCCGCCGATGTTCGCGGTGATCTGTGGCATGCCCTGTGCCAGGAGCCCGTCCAGGGTGGGCCGCTCGGCGTACCAGAAGATCTGCTCGTTGCGGGTCAGGAAGATGTTGTCGGCGACCTGGCCTGGGAGCGCGCTGCCGAATACCGACAGGTTGCGCAGCCACCAGGGAACGGAGACGAGCGCGGCGACCGCTGCGACGGCAGCCACCTGCTGTGCGGCCATCTTCCAACTGGTCCGACTCGCGACGACCAGCAAAGCGAATGCGAGTCCAAACCAGACGGCTTCGAGCCGCGTCAGGTAGGCAAGGCCGAGGAGGATGCCGAGACCGATCATCGCGCGACCTTTACCGGCCGCCGCGGCGGGCATGAGGAGACAGGCTGCGACGGCGAAGACCGCGAAGGGGAGCGTCGAGTCCGGCACGGCGGTCGCGAGCAGGAACGGGCCAGCGACAGCGGTCAGGACACCAGCGCCGAGGGCCACGAACCATGCCCGGCGTGCGGGCAGGTCCAGGCGCCGCGCTGTGTCACGTGCGACGAGCCACGCCAGCGGTGCGAGTAGCGAGCCGAGTAGCACTCCGCCCAGTTGGGTCGCACCGAACCCCGGGTTGAACACCATCGGCAGGGCGGCAACGAAGGTTGCCATCGGCTGCCACAGCTCGAACGCAGGCCGGGGCAGGATCAGGGGAGGAGTTGAGTAGCTCCAGATGGAGTCGATGACCAGGCCGCGGCCGGCGACGAGGTTGCGCGCGACGGACAGGTAGTAGGCACTTCCCTCACTCAGCGGGAAAGTGATCTGGCCGATCGCCCACAAGCGGACCGCAAACGCGAAGGCGTAGAGCCCGATCGATACGGCAATCGCCGACTGCGCAATCCGCCAGATGCCGACCGTCGGCTGACTGCGGACCGAGGAGGTCCTGACTGCGGCGACGCTCATGGAGCGCACCGGTTATCAATCGGGGAGAGACAGACGGCAAACAGCGCTCCAGCAGCGCCATCCAATGCGCTTGGTGCTGGCCCGGCGGTTGCCATGGCGGGGCCGCCTGAGCGGGGCACGACAGCGACGGGCTGAGACAACCAGGTGGGGCGCAGCTCCCCGGTCAGAACCCGCTCGAGCGCGGGCACTATTGCCTCGCGCTCCAGCACCAACCAGCGAACGCCGTAGGCGCGCATCGCGTCCTCGATCACAGGGAGTGGATCGTTCGGCGTAACGATGCCCTGGTGGCCGGTCAGGTAGTAATAGGCGCCCGCGTCGGCGGACATGATTCGGTCAGTCTTGGGCGCGGAGCGGAGCGACTCTGCCAGCTGCTGCTGGACTCCGCGAACGTGCGACCAGTGGCCGACCGTGGTGATCGTCTGTAGCGCGGCACCGACGAACACGAGAGCGACTGCTCCGTACGTGAAAACAGCAGTGGCGCGGCGCAGATCCCAGGTATGCCTGCGCTGCGCGATCCGCCAGACAACCCACGCGACTCCGGCCGTGACGAGCAGGAATGTGTGCGGCAGCAGCGCCACCGCCGAATGGATGAACGTGCCGAAGGGGACGTGGACGGCGAAAACCAGGCCACTCGCCGCGAATAGCGCCACGGCGTAGATGAAGAATGGAGCGAACGCCGAGTCGCGTCGCCGCTGCCATGCCCCGAGCAAGGCGAATGGGGCGAGGACCACGACGAGCGGCATCAGGGCAAAGAGGCCGAGGGCGGACAACAGCCCACCGACTCGGCTGGCCACCAACGGGCCAATCCCCTGGCCGAAGAGCGTATCGGGCCCCACGGGCGTACCGATGCTGTACAGCTGCGAGTACTCGCTGATCCACAGGATCCGGCCGCTGCTGGCCGACGGGAAGACGCTGCCGAAGACATCCAGCTGCCGATAAATCCATGGCGCCACCACGGCCGCGAACAGCGCCGCGCAGCCAATTGCGGTCGCAACCGCGACGGACCGCTCGCGCCCACGCATCAGCTCCCGCAGCCCCACGATCGCGAAGGGCAGACCCAGAAGAATGCCGTCCGACCTGGCCAGGGTCGCAAGACCGACCACGAAACCGCCGAGCACGAACGCCAGCCGGTCGCCGCGCATGCCGCGGGCGCACAGCCACAGGCTGAGCGCACCGAGGGTCATGAACAGGCCGAAGTTGTCGGGTTGCGCAAGGAAGGGCGTCAGCCCGCCCGGCACAGCGACCATGAGCCCGGCGGCTGCGACAGGCGCGCGAGGGATCCCGGCATCGCGACCGATCCACCAGGTCAATGGCGCAGCGATAGCTCCCACGATCCAGAACGGCAGCGCGGCGGCCAGCGCACCCTTGCCGATCAGCAACAGGAATGGCGCCTGGACCATCGCCGCCAGCGGCATCCAGTGGGCGTTTGAGGGGATAGGGAGAGTCGGATCCGTGGGCAGTCCGCCACCGACGTCAACGAAGTTCCAGATGTAGTTGGCCGTGAACCCGTAGCCGGCGGCGAGCTGCTCGCCGACGTGGACGTAGTAGTACGAGTCCGGGTACGCCGGCCCTGAAAACAGGAGGCCGACAGCCGCTCGTACCAGAAATGCAGTAGCGAACAGGACCATAGGGATCATGGGCGCGGTGCAGGTTAGCAACGGCCGTACGGGCTACAGCACGGTACAAAAGACCTATTCGGATCGGCGTCCGGGTACGAAATGGCCATCGGCGGC
The DNA here is from genome assembly GCA_964642085.1 of uncultured Anaerolineaceae bacterium. Lineage (GTDB taxonomy): Bacteria > Chloroflexota > Limnocylindria > Limnocylindrales > CSP1-4 > JALYGJ01. The sequence goes on along the minus strand of CAZXLP010000017.1, from coordinate 9,035 downwards.
GACCGCCAAAATGTCTAGTCTCGCGCCGAAATGACCACCGTCGCGCGCCGCGCCTGGCTGGGCCGCACACTCCTCCACGGCGGGGTGCTGATAGGCCTCGTCTTTGCTGCCTATGTGCTTCTCGTTGCCGCGCCCATCAAGGCGTCGATGGCCTTCGATGTCGTCTCTTACTGGCGCCTCGACCTCGCCGACCCCTACCACGGGACGGTGGGAGACCTCGGTTTCTTCCCATACTCGCCAGCCGTGGCCTTGCTCTTCGCGCCCTTTGCCGCGCTGCCATGGGTAGCCTTCGCCACGCTCTGGTACGGCGTGCTGCTCGGTGCGCTGACGTTCCTCGGCCGCCGCTCAACGATTGTCCTGCTCGCATTCCCGCCAGTGGCGATCGACCTGTATCACGGCAACATCCACCTTCTGCTGGCGGCCGCGATCGTGCTCGGCTTCCGCTACCCTGCGGCCTGGTCGTTCGTGCTGCTGGCCAAGGTCACGCCCGGAATCGGTCTGCTCTGGTTCGTCGCCCGGCGCGAGTGGCGCTCGCTGGCGATCGCCCTGGGCGCAACCACGGCGATTGCGGCCGCGACCGCAGTATTTCTCCCGACCCAATGGCTGGAGTGGCTGACCATACTCGTGACCGGCGCGGGCACCCAACCGCCGTGGCCGGCGCTGCCGATCCCGATCTGGGTGCGGCTACCGGTCGCGGCCGCGATCGTGTGGTGGGGCGCGAAGCGGGACGCGCGTTGGACGGTTCCCCTTGCGGCTGCGCTTTCCGTTCCGGCCCTGTGGCCGGGTGCTTTCGCCATCCTGGCCGCCTGCTGGCCGCTCAGGGGGCACGCACAGGCGGGCGCCGCGGCCGCTCGGGAAGACCCCGACTACCATGCGCCGGATGCCCGACAGCCCGGAGGAGAGCGCAAGCCAGTCACGGCCTAGCGTGACCCTCGTATTGCCGGCCTACAACGAGCATGCGCGGATCGGTTCGGCGCTCGACGAGCTGTTCGGATACCTGGATCGCCAGGGACCTGGGCGCGAAGGTGGAATCCCCGCCCGACATATGGGACAAGTCGACGTTGTGGTCGTCGACGACGGCAGTGAGGACGACACGGCGGCGATCGTCGAGGCCCGGCCGGAGACCAACCTTCGGCTACTGCGCGAGCCCCACACCGGCAAGGGGGGCGCCGTCCGGGCTGGCATGCTCGCCGCCGACTCGGATTTCATTCTCTTTGCCGACGCCGACCTGGCCACGCCGCCCGACCAGCTCCCACTGCTGACCGACGCGCTGGCAACGAACGACATCGCCCTCGGCAGCCGCGTTCACCCCGACGGCAGCGACCGCCGCAGCACCCAGCCGCGCCACCGGCGCGCGCTGGGCAAGGTATTCCACGCGCTCGCCGCGTTCTGGGTGACCGGTCCCGTGCCGGACACGCAGTGCGGCTTCAAGGGCTTCAGCCGCGAGGCCGCTCATGATCTCTTCGCTCGCCAGAAGATCGGCAGCATCGTGTTCGACGCCGAGATCATCCACCTCGCTCGGCGCCGCGGCTACAACATGTCGATCGTGCCCGTCCAGTGGTCGGACAAGCGTGGCTCACGCCTGCGCGTCAGCCCCTGGCTGGCCGCTCGCGTTCTGCTCGACCTCGTCCGAATTCCCCTCATCCATCGCGGCGTCTCGCGCCACTAACAGGTAGAGTGGGCTAACCCTTCGTGCACACGACTACGGTTACCCTCCCACCCGCCGGCTCGCTCGTGTCTCGCCACGTGCCGTTCGATGAAATTCTGCGCGATGCGTGGGATCGGCTGCTGGCCGCGACGCCCGCCGCGACGCCCTTCTCGCGCTGGACCTTCCATCGCGCGTGGTGGGACGCTTACGGGTCGACTGCGCACGATGAGTACCTCGTCGTCAGCGCGCCGGACTCTACCGAGGTCCGGGCGATCGTCCCGCTCATGCACCGCCACGAGGTCGAGCCGCAGGACCTGTCGACGCACACCGTCCTGCGCGAGCACTCGCCGCTCTGCCAGCCAGTGCCGGGCGAAGCCAATGCGGTGATGTTCGGGGCGAGCTACCACGCCGACTACGCCACTGTCCTGGCGGCCGACGAAGACCTCGAGGCCGCCGCGGCGGCCGCAGCTCGCGCCTTGGCCGATTCACACGCCCAGTACGACGGTGACCAACCCTGGGACGTCGTTGATTTACGCCGCCTGCGCGAGGTGGACCCGGCGCTGCCGGCGCTCGAGTCGGCCTTCCGGTCGATCGGCGAAGTCGAAGGCTGGAGCGTGGCGCGCGAGCAGGAGGACGTCTGTCCTGTGGTGACCGTTCGCGGGGACACCTGGGAGGAGTACCTGGCGACGCTCGGCAAGAAGGCGCGCCACGAGGTTCGGCGCAAGCTGCGCCGCGCCGCCGCGGTGGGCGAGCTGTCGATCGAGATCAGCGCGCCGACGGTCGAGGCAGTCGATCAGTTCATCCACCTCCACAACCTGCGCTTCGGCGAGCACGGCTTATTCCCGGACAACGAGGGTGGCGCGCGCAGCCGTCGTTTCGTCCATCGCCTGGCCGAGCTCGAGCGAGCGGAACCTGACGGAGGGATCCTCCACGTGGCTCTGGTCCGCTGCGGCGAGCGGCTCGTATTCGCGATCCTCGCGTTCGACGACGGCCAGACCTGTTTCCTGTACAACGGCGGGATGGATCCCGACGCCGCCGAGGCCTCACCCGGCGTGACAGGCGCTGCCCTGTACATCCAGAACCGGATCGAAGCCGGCCGGCGCCGCTTCGACTACCTGCGCGGCCAGGAGCGCTACAAGTACGAATGGGGCGCGGTCGACGAGCCGATATATCGGCTGCTTGTCCAGCGAGGCGGTTCGTGAACGGCTCCGAGCGGATCTGTGTCACCGAGCTGATGGCCAGCGGCGCCGGCGGCGGCGCCCAGGTCCATGTCCAGAACCTGGTCGAGGGCCTCGATCAGAGCCGCTTTGACGTACAGGTGATCAGTCTCTCGGAGGGCCCCGCGGTGCGACGCATCCGCGCGACGGGCGCGACAGTCCACGTCGTCGACGAGGTCGACGACGGTGCCGCGCTGACCGCAGTCCTGTCTCTCCTGCGTCAGCGTCCGCCGGAGATTCTCCACAACCACATGTACCGGGCGGAGGTCATCGGCACCCGCGCCGCGCTGACCCTGGCGGAGGGCGGGCTTACCAGGCCATACGTCGTGAGCACGATCCACTCCAGCCGGATCCGCAGCGAGGAGGATCGGGCGTTGCTGCGCAGGCTGACGCCGTCGATGGATCGGCTGATCGCGGTCAGTCGAGCGACCGTGGCCAAGATCGTCGCCGAGGGCCGTACGCCGGCGCCGCTCGAGCTGATCTACAACGGGGTCGATCTCCAGCGCTATGACGTCACCGAGGCGTGCTGCACGCTGCCCGAGGAGTACGGCTTCCCGGAGGGCACGCCGCTGGTCGGCGTCGTCGCGCGGCTGGAACCGGAGAAGGGCCACCCCACGCTGATCGAGGCCTGGCCGACGGTGCTCGAGAAGGTGCCCCAGGCGCGGTTGCTGATCATCGGCGAGGGCAGCCAGCGCGCGACGCTCGAGGCCCAGGCGGACGGGCTGAACCTGCTCGGTGAGGCCTGCGAGCCCGATCGCTGCGTAGGCACCAAGGGTGCACGACCCGGTGCCAAGGTGCTGTTCACGGGCCTGCGCGACGACGTCCCGGCCGTGACCGCGGCTCTGGACGTGGCCGTGCTGCCGTCGTACCGCGAGGCCCAGGGGCTGGCCCTCCTTGAGGCGATGGCGCTGCGCCGCCCGGTGGTGGCGAGTCGCGTTGGGGGAGTGCCGGAGATGATCGAGAACGAAAGGACGGGACTCCTCGTTCCGCCCCGCGACGCGCCGGCCCTGGCCGCCGCGATCGCCCGATTGCTCACGGATCACCCTCTCGCCGACATGCTCGCCCGCGCCGGCCACGACTTCGTCCACGCGAACTTCTCGGTCGAGCACATGGTCCGCGCCGTGTCTGCAATCTACGAGGACGGCGCCGCAACCGTGGCGGCGCGCTCAGGAGCAACTCGCACCGCGGCTTGACAGCGATCTATTTTTGGCGCGTAGAGTCCTTTCGTGACTCGACGACGATCCAAGAAGATTGAGCCGCAGACTGACGTCCTCGAGACATCCGCGGCAATGGCCAAGCCATCAAACAAGGAAATCCTCGACCGTGCACGGGCTCGCCTGAGGGCGACCGGGACTCGGCTCACAGCAGAGGAAATCGTCGAGTGGATCCGTGAGGATCGTGGGAATTGAACGACGAGTCGCGACTGTTGGGCGAATTGCGAATGCCGCCACGGGGATGTCGGCGCCGGGATAGCTGAACGGGGCAGGCAATGTCTCACGCGTGATACGCTGGCTTTCATGGATACCGTGACGGTTCGCGACTTGAGAAACAAGGGCGCAGAGGTTCTGGATCGCGTGGCTGCCGGTGAACGGCTCTTGGTCACGCGTTCCGGTCGGCCGGTCGCCGAGTTGCGCCCGGTCAGTGGGAAGACGATGGACAGCGCAGCACTGCTCAGGCGATGGCGCCGTCTGCGGCCTGTCGATCCTGAGCGCTTTCGCGCAGACATTGACGCCTTGCTCGATCCGACGCTTTGAGCGGGGAAGTAGGACTACTCGACACAAGCACGGTGATCCTGCTGCCACGACTAAGGGACCCGTCCATCCTACCCAGGTCTTCGCTGATATCGGCCGTAACGCTTGCCGAGCTGAGCCTTGGACCACTCGTCGCCGTTGACGAGGCTGAGCGGGCATCGAGGCAGGCAGAGCTCCAGGAGGCAGAGGCAACCTTCGAAACGCTGCCATTCGATTCCGATGCCGCGCGAGCCTTCGCGCGCGTCGCAAGCTCACTCCGTCGCTCTGGACGAAAGGCCGCATCTCGCACATACGATGCGATGATTGCGGCAGTCGCGATCGCAAACGAGCTGCCTCTCTACACATGCAACCCAGAGGACTTCGCTGGCATCGACGGCCTCATCGTGATCGCCGTGCCGCACCCTGATGGGGCGCGACCATGACCGGATCGCCAGGTGTAGCCGGAACGGACGAAGGCTCAATCGTCGTCACCGGCACTGGCCGAGTTTCGGTTGAACCAGATGTCGCGGACCTTCGACTGGGCGTATCCGTCTCGCGCCTGACGGTTGCCGAAGCCCGAGAGGATGCCGCGGCGACCATGGCCTCAATCCTCGCCGCCGTCGAAGCCGCCGGCGTACCCAAGAAAGACATTCGAACCTCGCTGCTCTCGGTCCAGCCGCGCTACGACTACCGGGACGGCAAGCCGCCCGAACTCAGCGGCTACGAGCTGGCGAACGTTGTCGAGGTTGCGGTGCGCGACCTGGCCAAGCTGGGCGACGTGGTCGATGGATCGCTGCGTGCAGGCGCCACGAGCATGGACAGCCTGTCGTTCCGGCTCGCCGCCCCAGGTCCCGCCGAGCGCGAGGCCCGCATCGTGGCGATGGCCAACGCCCGGGCGACGGAACCTGCAGGCGTTCGGCCGACGCGTATGCGTGAACGAGGGCGCTGTCGATCAGGCTCTCGGTAGCCACGGACCCGACTTCAGCCAGGGCTTGGTTGAGCCCGTCGGTGAACTGCGCCGCCTCGCTCGCGGGCAGACGGCCTTCCAGTCGCAGGGAGTCAATTGCCTGTGCCTGTTCGGCCAACAGGAATTCAAGCACTGCCTGGCGGTCGCGCGCCTGGGCGCGGTTGATCACCTGGCCGTCCACGGTCGCGACCGGTGCCCATTCGCGCTCGTTGAGGTAGATGAACACTCCCGCACCCAGCAGCCCCACCGCCACCATCACGACCAATCCGAAGATCACGCTCGGGCCGCTGAGCGCCTTGAGGACGGCGGTCCGTTGCTGCGCGCGGCGGGAAGCGACTGGCTTGGGCTTCGGCATCAGGCTACAAGTCTCGTGGATGGAGACCAGAGTGGATCAGGGCGCGCTCCGCCCTGATCGCGAGCGTCGCCCCGGTTTCGTGCGCTAGTATGCGCGTATGAGACGCACAACAATCAGCCTTCCGGAAGATCTAGCCGAGGCGCTCGAGCGTGAGGCACGTCGCCGACGCGTGCCCGTTTCCAGGCTCGCTCGCGAGGCAATCGAGGAGCGTCTGGGACGAGGCGCCGGCGTCGTGAGGCCTCTGCCATTCATCGGCCTCGGGCGCAGCGGACATAAGTCGACCGCACGTGACGTGGATGAGATCCTGGAGTCCGAGTGGACGATTGATCGCAATCGTTGACGCCGGCCCGCTGTACGCGGCCGTGGATGCCGATGACGCCGATCACGCGCGGTGCGTCGAGGTGCTCCAGCGCACAGATCTGGATCTAGTCGTGCCGGCCCTGGTCGTTGCGGAGGTTACGTTCCTGGTTGGTCGGAGGATGGGCGCCGAGGTCGAGGCAGAGTTCCTGCGTGGGCTCGCGACACTTGAGGTCGAAGCGCCCTCAGCGGACGATTGGCCGGCCATCGCCGATCTCGTCAAACGTTATGGCGACTTTCCGCTCGGCGGCACGGACGCTTCCGTCGCCGTGCTGGCCAGCCGTCTGGGAACGGACCTCATCGTGACACTCGATCGCCGCCATTTCGGAGCCCTGCGGACGTCCGGCGGCAAAATGTTCCAACTGCTGCCCGACTAGAGGCCGTCTACGGCTTGACGGTCGCCCAGTAGCGTTCGGCGAAACCGGACACGCCGCCGGCGAGGGCCACCCGGGCGTGGTAGCCGGCCAGGTCGTCCAACAGCGCCTGGTCCGAGTCGAAGAGGTTCGGCAGCTGGCTCGCGTAGATCTTGATGCCGGCAGCCTTCCGATCGAGCACGTCGGTGATGTCCGAGTATTGCGGCTCCAGCCCGATACCAACCGGTAGCTCCAGTTCCAGCCCGTCGCGTCCCGGTCCTGAGAAGTCGCCCCACCAGGCATACGGGAAGTCCTCGTAGAACGACAGCGAGCCCACGAACGATGGCGCTGGCATGACCCACTGCCGGCGCTCGGCCAGCAGTGACAGCCCAACCTCGCGGCACAGCTGGTGGTCAACGTGCCCGCCGACGGCGAGCGGGAAGTAGACCATCTGCGGCTCGAGGCGCAGGATCTCGCTGCGCAACAGCTCGTAGGGCGGCAGATCGTCATCGCGGACCGACCCCAGGAGCTGCGAGTCACCTTCGTAGCCGCGGTACACGGCGTCGGGCAGGTCGAGGAAGATTACCGATCCCTCGACGAAGAACGCGTAGCGCTCCTCCTCGAGCTTGCGCCTCTCCATCGCATCCAGAGCGTCGAACTTGATCGGCGCCAGACTGCCCTGTCCACCGAGCGAATCGGCAACCGGCCGATCATCGGCCTCCTCGTTGGTGATGTTGGCCGACCGCGTCCACGCAGCGCGCTGCCAGAACTGGCGTGCCTGGGTGTTGGCGCGTTGCTGGGTGACGTCGAGCTTCTCGGGGTCGGCCTTCCACGGCGGCGGGCCGCCGACAGTGGCGCTCACCTCATAGTCCGGCGCGATGTTGTCGCGCCGGAAGGCCTCGGTCAGCGGCCAGTTGGCCTTGTTGCCGAAGCCGAGGGCGGCGCGCTGGTAGTCGGTCATCGGCGTGTTGCCATTGCCCGCCGTCGAACCACTGCCCGAGTAGACAGTCAGGATCGTCACCGTTTGGCCGAGCTCGCGCAGGCTCGCCACGAGACCGCCGCACGAGAGCGCGATGTCGTCCGGGTGGGGCGAAACGAAGACGTGGCTCATGAGTGCATTGTCATCCGAATGGGTCGCGCACCTCTATCCCGTCGAACTTTCGAAAGTCGCGATCGTGGGTCCAAATCGTACGCACTTCGTTCTCCCGCATCAGGGCAACAAGGTGGGCGTCCGGCACGAGGTTTCCTGTCGGCCTTACATCAATCGCGATCGCGCGATAGAGCGCCCAGAAGCGGTCCTGCTCTCCAACGACCCGCACGTTCGGAAATTCGATGATCCGCCCGATGTTTGCCTGGGCCTCGGCAGACGTCAGGGGAACGCCGAAGACCGACGGATGAGTCGACACGCGCAGGTATGCCATCACGACTGGCCAGAACAGATAAACGAGCTCTGGACCCTCCGCCAGGTGCGCGACGAAAGCCTCTGCTCGATCATGGAACTCGCTGCTCTGTTGCGAGGCATAGACCAGGACGTTCGCGTCCACCGTCGAGGGCATCAGCCCTCCATCGCCCGCCGAACGGCCTCCTTGTCTTCCAGATCGACGAGCGGCTTCATGTCCTTCGAAATCCAGTGGAACTCGCGGGGCGGCACTGGCACTTCCTCAGCGAGCGGGCCAACGAGAAGCTCGGAAACGAGACGCCCCAGGGACTTGCCTTCTCGCTTCTGGCGCTTCTTCAGGTCACGCAACACGCCGGGGTCCAGATCAAGTGTTGTTCGCGTCATGATGTGTGATGTTCCTTAACGTCGCATCAGATGTCAACTACGCCCCCACGATCCGTGGCAACACGGGGGGCGCTATGGGCCTAGCGTACCGGCGGCTTGGCGCGATGGCTCGACCGCCGGCGGAGGCGGAGGATGACGAAGCCCACGATGATGCCGAGGATAAGGGACACGACGACGACCAGGATTCCAACTACTGCTGGAACGCGGCCCCCGCCTATTGCCTCGAACACCTCTGGGAGACTCGGTATCATCGGAGGGGCTGCTTCGACGGCTACCTGTTCAACGACCAGAGGTAGGGGGTCGACTTCCGCCCGCACCTGCTCGACTGGATCCTCCAGACTCAGGTCGACTGTGTACGTGCCCGGCGCGAGCAGCGTGGTCAAGGGCACCTCGATGAGCGTGGTGTCGCCCGAGTAGAAGCTATCCATCGCTATCGTCGTGCGGGTGACCTCGGCCCCTGCCGGGTCGACGAGGACCAGCTCGGCGATGGGTTTCAGCCGCACATTCCCGGTGTTCTCGACGACGACGACGACGGTGGACGTTGCCGCAACCACCTTGTGCGTCGTGGCGCCGATGGCGAGACCCGGCGTCCTTGGGCCAGGGACGGTCACGGCGACGGCTACCG
>CAZXLP010000016.1:0-14094 GCA_964642085.1 uncultured Anaerolineaceae bacterium | reverse complement strand
CGTCCTTCATGACCGTTCGCACGTCGGCGAAGTCGAGGTTGATGAGGCCGGGCACCGTGATCAGGTCGCTGATCCCCTGGACGCCCTGGCGAAGCACATCGTCCACGACCCGGAATGCGTCGAGGATCGAGGTCTCCTTCTGGACCACGTCCTTGAGGCGGTCGTTAGGGATGGTGATGAGCGTGTCCACCTTGTCGCGCAACGCCTCGCTCGCCTTCTCGGCATTGAGCCGGCGTCGGGCGCCCTCGAAGCTGAACGGCTTGGTGACGACGCCGATCGTCAGGGCACCAAGATCACGGGCCACTTCGGCGATGACCGGCGCCGCACCCGAACCGGTGCCGCCGCCCATGCCCGCCGTGATGAAGACCATGTCCGAGTCCTTGAGCGCCTCGAAGATCTTCTCGGCGTCCTCCTCGGCTGCGCGCTGGCCGATTCCCGGGTCGCCGCCGGCGCCCAATCCACGGGTGATCTTGTCGCCGATTCGGATCTTGTGCGGTGCGTCTGACTGCAGCAACGCTTGCGCGTCGGTGTTTACGGCGATGAACTCGACGCCCATCAGCTCGGCCCGGATCATCCGGTTCACGGCGTTGCTCCCGCCGCCTCCGACCCCGATCACGCGGATCAGCGCGAAGTTCTCCGAGTCCGACCGCAACGGCATCACAACCCCTCCAAGCGTCTTAAAACCAGCCACCGGGCCGGCGAGGGCGCAACCGCCGGGGAACCGATTCGAATGTGCCCGAGTATAGGCCTTCGTCCGCCGACCGAGGCACCAACTTTGGTCCTGGGAGGACCGTTTCGGTTCCGGTTTCGATCCCCACTGTGGAGGAGTTGTGGACAGACGCGACGGTCATCAACACACCGCGGGTCGTACCGCCAACCCCGCGTGAACGCCCGTTCGCGCAGCTAGCCGGATATGAAAGTGAGCACCACGCGACGCGTCGAGTTGTCCTGATTCGGGTCCAGCAGCGCAATCGATTGCCACGTCCCCAGGCCAAGCTTGCCGTTGACAACTGGCACCACCACCGAAGGCGGAACAAGGAGCGGCAGGACGTGGTCGGCGCCGTGACCGCGCGAGCCGTGGGCATGTCGCCAGCGGTCGTCGCGTGGCAACAGCGTGTCGATGGTTTCCATCAGGTCGGCGTCCGATCCGGCGCCGAGCTCCATGATCACGACACCGGCGGTGGCGTGCGGGACGAACACGTTGAGCAGGCCATCCGTCTCGCTGGCGACAAACTCGGCGCACTCCCGGGTCAGATCAAACAACCCACGACGGTTCCCAGTGACGACCTCGATCATGTGCTGCTTCATTCTCTAGACCTGATGGCTGCAGTTCTTGTCATACGCCACTCCCCGTAGCACTAACCGAAGAATCCGCCGGTTGACATACCATTTTTTCCTCGCCGAGCCCGCCATTTGAGCGTGGGACGGCATGATTGGCGCCGCGACGGGCGCTACTGCGCGGTCGAACCCTGGTTTAGTGCTACGCCGGTTGGCGTATGAGGAAATTCGCACGGGCGTAGCCGCCTCGAGCCGCTGTCCTGTTAAGGGAAGAGGCCGCGCGCCCAGTCGCGCATCCGCGAGAGCATGCCCGGTGTGGGACCGGACTCGTAGCGTGCCGACTGATATCCCTGGACCGACCGGGCGCCCCACATCAGGAGCCCGAGCGATGTGCTGAACGCGGGGGTCAGCAGATGGTCGGTGAGTCCTTCGACGCCCGATGGACCGGCCACCCGAACCGGCGCCTGGAGCACTTCCCGCCCCAGCCGCGCCGAGCCCGAGAGCTGCGCCGCCCCGCCCGTCATCACCACGCCTGCGGGGAGCATCCCCTTATAGCCCGCGCGCTCGATTTCCTCGCCGATCTTCTCGAAGACCTCGCGCATCCGCGCCTCGATGATCTCAGCCAGTTCGTGGCGCGAGGCGGTCCAGGCATCGCCCTCACCAATGCCCTCGACGTCGACCTGCTCGTCCTTATCGACGGCCGACGGATCGGACGACCCGTAGCGGATCTTCAGTTCCTCGGCCGCGGTCAGGCTCGTCTTGAGTCCGATGGCAATGTCGTTGGTGACGTTGTTGCCGCCCAGGGGCAGGACCGCTGTGTGGAACGGCGAGCCGTCCATGAACAGTGCCAGGTCGATGGTGCCGGCGCCGAAGTCGGCTACGGCCACGCCCAGCTCGCGCTCGGTCTCGGTTAGCACCGCGTCGCCCGACGCCAGGGAGGAGGCGACCAGCTCGTCGATGCGAATGTCTGCCCGTTGGACGCACTTGGTCAGGTTCTGAACGGCGGTCGCGCTGGCGTGGACGATGTGTGTCTCGACCTCGAGCCGGATGGCGCTCATCCCGAGGGGATCCTTTACGCCCTCCTGGCCGTCGACCACGAATCCGCGCGGCAGGACGTGGAGGACCTCGCGGTTGGACGGAATGCTGATCGCGCGGGCGACCTCGGTAGCGCGCTCCACGTCCTCACGGGTGACCTCGCGCCGCGCCCCGCTGACTGCCACCGCGCCGCGCGAGTTCTGGCTCTCGACGTGGTTGCCGCCGACGGCGACGATCGCCGATTCGATCCGATACCCCGACAGCCGCTCCGCCGCCTCGCGCGCGGCGCGAATCGACCCGACGGTCTGGTCGATGTTGATGACGACGCCCTTTTTGAGCCCGGAGGAGGCCAGCGATCCCTTGCCGATGACCGTCACGCCGGTCTCGCGCGTGACCTCGCCGATCAGTGCCACGACCTTGCTCGTCCCGACATCGAGCGCCACTAGTACCGCTTCACGTTCCACTGCCTAAGACTTCCCTCCGCCGGGGTTCTTTCCTTCGCCAGCCTGCGGCCGGCTGCGCGCAAAGCGCCCGCGTCTCGCCGTTCCGGCGGGCTGCGGACGTTGCTTGCCTTCATTCTCGCCTAAGCGGGCGGGGTCGGAGTTGTGGACTCGACGGGCGTCGCTTCCGGGAGGAAGGTGCCGCACCGCTCGTCGAGCGATGCCAGGTAGATGACCGCGATGCCCTGCTCCCCGGCCTCGACCCGCGACCGCAGGCACTGGACCTGCCGGTCGATCAGGTCCACCGGCCGGAGGTTCGGCGTGTAGTGGCCGAAGATCGCCCGCCATCCGTCGGGCTGTGCGCTGAGGATGTAGCCATCGACGTCATCGACGCTGAGTGACAGTGTCTCGTAGGCGGTACCGATGAGCGCCGGCGTGATAGCCGCCAGCCGAAGCGTCGCACCGAGCGAGACCTCGTCGATCCGGCCGCCCACCGTGACCTGGGGCGCGAACTGCTCCCGGGAGTCGCTCACGATGGGCAGCCCGAGACCTGTTGCGTCGGCGGCCGGCAGATCGTCAAGCACGAACCCCTCCGCGTCGACGATGAACGATCCTGCCGGCGTGGTGAGCACGAACGTCGGTGTCCGTTCCGTCACGCTGACTACGAGTCGATCTGGAAGGGTCACGTATACGTCGGCCTGGGCCACCGCGGGGAGCGACTCAAGCGCGCGACGCATTGACCTCGTGTCAATCCGGAAGACGTTGGGCCGCGCTTCCTCGGGCAGGTCGATCGCGTCACGGATGACCTCGGGCTGGGTGTAGACGAGGCTACTCACCTCGACACGTGCCGGGTTCAGGTCGAACTGATGGCTGGTCACTAGCCACGCCGTCCACGTCGCTGAGGCGGCAGCCAGGAGCAGGCCTGCCACTCGCCAGCGATTGATGAGCCATAGGACTCGCCGGCTCCGCGGAGCTGTTCGGCGGTTCCGACCACCGGCGATCGGCTGGCGTGTCGGCAGCCGCACCGCTACGGCAGGTCGGCGCGAGTCAGGCTGTGGGCCGGCCGGGCGGCGGCCCGGGACACGGCCAGCTCCACGATCTTCTCCGAGATGGCACCGAAGTCATATCCACCCTCGCGGCACAGCACCGGAAAGAGGCTGATCGGCGTGAAGCCGGGGATCGTGTTGATCTCGTTCAGGTAGAGCATTCCGTTCTTGTCCAGCAGGAAGTCGACGCGGGCGAACCCGCTGGCCCCGATCGCCAGGTAGGCGCGCCTGCCGATGTCATGCACCTGGGCGCGCAGGTCGGGGTCGACCTCGGGCCGATCGGTCGTCGCCGAGACGCCGTCGCGGTACTTGGCCACGTAGTCGTAGAACTCGCGGCCGGGGAAGATCTCACCCGGTCCGTAGCTTTCGAGGTCCAGCTCGGAGTTGCCCACGACGCTGAGCTCGAGCTCGCGGGCGTGATCGAGATACGCCTCGATCAGTACCGAGTCGCCGTAACTCAACGCGTCGGTCACCGCGCCGCCCAGGTACTCCGGGTCTGTCGGCTTGTGGACGATGGAGATGCCCACCGACGATCCGAGCCGGGTGGGCTTGACGATCACCCGCGGGTCGGGCAGCGAACCGGCGAACTCGGCGACACGTCGTTGCGCCGCCACGGGATCCCAGGTCCACTCGGCGGCGGAGACCTCAGTCCAGGGCACGACCGGTATGCCCATCGCGCCTGTCAGCCGCTTGAAGATGGCCTTGTCCATGCCGATCGCAGAGGCGGCGACGCCGGCGCCGGTGTAGACGAGGCCGGCCGACTCGCACAGAGCCTGTGCGGTCCCGTCCTCGCCGAACGGCCCGTGCAGCGCGATGAAGACGACCGGCTTCGGATCCTGGGTCGCGATGTCGTCGAGGGCTGCGGTCGATGTCATCGGGCCGGAGGCGCCCAGCGCCGCGGGATCGTCGTAGACGGTCTGAGCGAGTTGCCTGTCCATGGACGCCTCGGGCAACCGCCACCAGCCGCCGCTGAGGTCGATCAGCCAGCCCTGTACCGAGTGGCCGCGCTCGACGAGCGAGGCCGCAATGGCACGTCCCGAGACGAGCGAAACGTCGTGTTCTGCCGATGGACCGCCGATGAGCACTGCGATGGACGTGCTGTTCATGCGCCTGGACCAGGCCTCACGCCGCCTCCGCCTCCCAGCCCGACCAATCGCCTGCGAACACGATCTCGAAGACGAGCTCGAACCCCGTTTCGCGACGCACTTTCTCCCTGACCAGCTCGCCCAGGCGGCGGACATCGGCGGCGGTTCCGTCCTGGTCGTTGACGATGAAGTTGGCGTGCTTCTCGCTCACGACGGCACCGCCGATGCGCGTGCCCTTCAGGCCCAGCCCGTCGATGAGGGCGCCCGCCGATTGGCTGTCGGACGGGTTGCGGAAGACGCTCCCGGCCGAGGGCATGCCCAAGGGTTGGTGGGCCTGGCGCCAGCGACGGATCTCATCGAGGCGCCGGCTGATCTCGTCCGATTCGGCGGGGGCCAGCTCGAAGGTCGCCCACGTAACGACATCAGGGGAGCCGGCCAGAGCGTGCTTGAGGGTGCTATCGCGGTAGGCAAGGCCGAGGCCGTCCGGGTCGAGCGTTTGCTCAGTACCGTCGCTGCGCAGGACGGACGCCTCCGCCAGGACCGCGCGGACATCCGACTCGTGGGCGCCCGCGTTCGCCCACACCGCGCCGCCAACCGTGCCCGGGATGGCCAGCCCGAACTCCAGCCCCGACAGCCCCTCGGCGCGACACAGAGTCGCCGCCCGGGCCATGGGCAGCCCCGAGTCGGCGGTCAGCCGGGTGCCTTCGAAACGGACCTGCTGGGCGCGGTTCTGGATCACCAGGCCGCGCACCCCGGCATCGCTGATCACGAGATCGGAGCCCCGTCCGAGGATGAAATGAGGCAGGCCCCGGGCGCGGGCGAACCGGACGATCGCGCGCAGCTCGAACAGGTTGTGTATCTCGGCGAAGAGATCGGCCGGTCCTCCGACGCGCATCGTCGTGAAGCGCGCGAGAGGCTCGTGGCGCGAAGTCTTGACTCCGATCCGGCGCTGTATGTCCGTGCCGAGGCGACCGAGGTCCTCTTCCGAAAGCCCCTCCCCCGATCGCTGATCAGCCGCCACGGTCTCTGTCACGACTTCTCCTTCGCCGGCGGCGCCGGCTGCGCGCAAAGCGCCCGCGTCCCGGCGTTCCGCCGGGCTCCGGTCGTTGCTTGCGTCACGGGGCCGCCCGCGACATCCGCTCGATTGAGGCGGCGCTGGGCAGCGCGGTCCGCTCGGCGAGGGCCAGCACGAGCTCAGCGACCGCAGCGGCCGCTCCCGGACGTCCGAAGCCGCGAGCCGCGGTGCACATCGCGTCGAGTGCGACCCGGTCCTGGAGAAGCTTCGCCGCGTCGATCAGCGCCTCGGCGTCGAACTGCTCGTCGGGGACGATGCGCGCCGCGCCGGCCTCGGCTAGTGCGCGGGCATTGGCCATTTGATGTGAGGCGGCGTGCGGGTATGGAACGACCACCATTGGCAGCCCGAGCGCGCTGGCCTCGGCGAGCGTTGATGACCCGGCTCGGCCGACCAGCAGGTCCGCGGCGAGGAGCGCGTCTGTCATCTCGGCGCGCAGGAAAGCGTACGGGTGGTATCGGGCCCGCAGCTCCGCGGGCAGTGCCTCGCGGCGCTTCAGGGCGGACGCATAGCCCGCTTCACCGGTCATGTGGAGCAGGTGAGCGCTTTCGACGATCTGCGGCAGGGCCTCGGCGACGGCGCGGTTAAGGCGACGAACAGACTGCGAGCCTCCGAAGACGAACAGCACTGGCGTCTCCGCGTCGATCCCCAGCGCCGCGCGCGCCGACGCTCGATCACGGCCCGCAAACGAGCGAATCGGTGTCCCGGTGACGTAGCAGTGCCCGGGCAGGTGCGCACAGGTTTCGGCGAAGCTGACCGCCAGCGCGCGTGCGAGGCGGGCCGTTGCTCGAACGCTACGGCCGGGAACGAGATTGCCTTCCCACATCAGGCTGGGAACACGCATCGTGGCCCCGGCCGTGACGACCGGGATGGCCACGTAGCCACCGGTCGTGAAGATCACCTCGGGCCGCCAGCGAGCCAGGTACCCGGCGACCTGCGGGACCGAGGCGCCCAGTCGGAGCGGGTCGAGAACGGTGTGCGGGGATACGTCGACCGTTCGGAGTGAGCGCACGAGCAGGCTGTCGTATTGGTATCCCTCGGCCGGCACGATCGCCGATTCGAGCCCCCTGCGCCCACCCAGCCAGCGAATCTCCGCGTCAGGCGCCCGCTCGCGCAGGGAGCGTGCGACGGCCAGCGCGGGGTATACGTGGCCGCCCGTTCCACCGGCGGCGATCAGGATCCGCATCGTTCCAAGTTCCTCGAGAAAACGTCTCGCGAGAGATCGACAGCAGGATACCGACGGCAGCGAACGAGACGAGAAGCGATGAGCCGCCGGCAGATACGAAGGGCAGCGTGATGCCGGTGATCGGCAGCAGGACGACCACGACGCCGATGTTGATGAACGCCTGCAGCGTCAACCAGGCGGTGATCCCCGTCGCCAGCAGGGCGCCGAAGGTATCAGGCGCCCCGAGCGCAATTCGGATTCCGCGGTAGGCGAAGAGCAGATAGAAGCCGATCACCGCCAGCCCGCCGACGAAACCCAGCTCCTGGGCGACGACGGCGAAGACGAAGTCGTTTTGGGCGGCGGGAAGATGGAGCGCCCCCGGCTGGCGGCTCTCGCCCAGGCCGATGCCAAGTACGCCGCCCGTGCCGATCGCAAGCAACCCCTGGACGGTGTGGAAGCCGATCCCCTGCGGGTCGGCCCACGGGTCGAGGAAAGCCTGCACACGCGCCAGCTGGTAGCTGCTGTTGGTGACCACGTGAGCGACCGCGGCGACGCCGAGCGGCGTGAGCAGCGCGAGCTGCCACAGGCTGCCTCCGGCGACGAAGAACATCGTGAAGGCGGTGAGGGTCAGCACGCCCATCGTGCCCAGGTCGGGCTCGAGCAGGATGAGGAGCAGCAACGGGCCGGTGATGAACAGGAAGGGCAACAGGCCATGGAGGATCGAGCCGGCACTCGTGCCCTTGCGTGTCAGCCAGTGGGCGAGGTAGACGACGAGCGCGAGCTTGGCGAATTCGGCCGGGTGCATCGCGGGCAGGGGACCAATCTCGAGCCAGCGCGTCGAGCCGGCAACCTCGATCGGACGGAGCGGGCCGATGGGCGGCAGCAGGACCAGCACGAGGAGCACGAGCGCGCACAGGAAGGCGGGTACCGAGACGAGCCGAAGGTAGCGATAGTCGAGACGCATGAAGACGATCATTGCCACGGCCCCGAGAACCGCCCACAGCGCCTGCGGTCCGACCACCGCGAACGGGTCGTCGCGCTGGAGCAGCGAACTGACGCCGGAGCTCGAGTAGACCATCAGTATGCCCAGCGACGCGAGCGCGACGACGCTCAGCAGGAGCAAATAGTCCGGCTCGTGGCGCTCGCGCTGCGGACCGCGCAGCATCTGGACCGCCGCAGACTGAGTCTTCCGCGCCGCACTCACGTGCCGCTCTCCTCCGCGAGTTGACGGACGGCATCCTTGAAGGCTTGGCCGCGCGCTGCGTAGTCGACGAACATGTCGAAGCTGGTCGCCGCCGGGCTGAACAGGACCGTCGCGGTGCCATGGGTCGGGCGCACCTCGCGCGCGATTGCGAAGCCGCGCCGCACCGCGTCGTCCATGTCCGTCGCGTACTCGTAACGCGGGAGACCGGCGCCACCGAACAGCGCGGCCATCTCGTGGGCGGTTTCGCCGATGAGGACGACCGCAGCGGCCCGCTGCGCTACCTCGACCGCAAGCTCATCGAGCGGAACGTTCTTGGTACGCCCACCGGCGATCAAGACGATCGGCGGCGCGAAGCTGCGCAGCGCGGCAATCACGGCATCGGGCTGTGTGCCCTGGGAATCGTTGACGAAGCGGACGTCGTTGATAGTCGCGACAGGTTCGAGCCGGTGCTCGACGCCGAGGAATCCGCCCACCGCCCGTCTGATCCCGTCTGGAGCGATCCCGAAAAGGAGCCCCGCGGCAACCGCCGCAAGGACGTTGCTGGTGTTGTGGGCGCCGGGCAGAAGGACCTCGCCGAGCGGCAGAATGCGGCCGCCTGGGCCGGTCGCGGCGGTGCCACCGCCAACGCGACCGAGGCGCACCACATCGTCCGCGATGATCCAGTTGTCCCGCACCCCTACCCCGCCGCGCACCGGTTCCCTCCGACGGTAGAACAGCGCCTCGGCCGGCCCGGCGTGGGCAAAGGCGGCACTGATGGGATCCTCGGCGTTGAGCACGAGCCGACCATCAGCCGACGCCAGTTCGGCCAGCCGTCGCTTCTGTGCGCGATAAGCCTCGACCGTGCCGTGGCGGTCCAGGTGGTCGCTCGTTACATGCGTGTAGACCGCGACGTCCGTGCCGCGCGAGATCGTTGGCAGCTGTAGCTCGGACAGCTCGAGCACCACTCGATGGTCGGCGCTCAGTTCGGGCAGCCGTTCGACGAGTGGGATGCCGATGTTTCCACCCAGCACGACCGGTGATGCGCCCGCTCCGAGCACCGCGGCAATCAACGAGGCCGTCGTCGTCTTGCCCTTGGTGCCCGTGACGCCGATCGTGACCGCCGGGCAGAGCCGAAGGAACAGGTCGATCTCGCTCACGACCGGCACGCGGCCGGTGCGTTCGACCTCAGCCAATGCGGCTCGCAGCCGCGGCTCGGTCGTCGGGTAGCGGCTGTTGATCGATGGCGAGGTGCAGATCAGCGCCTGACCGCTGAGGGCCGCGGCAGGGTCGACGTCCGGGCCCAGCAACAGCCGCACCGGCCGACCCTCGAGCTTTTCCACCTCGGCGGCCAGCTGGGCCTCTGGTCGCACGTCATAGACGGTGACCCGGGCGCCCTGGTCGACCAGGAACCGAGCCAGGGCCACTCCGCTGCGGGCCAGGCCGAGCACGGCGACCGGGCGGTCGGAAAATGAATCGAGGGTCAGGTGCTCGAGGTCAACCGGGGCCGCGGTCTCCGTCACCACCATCACCGGATGGGCACGTATGTCGAGAAGAAGAACGTCACGCCGAGCAATGCGGCCAGGACACCGACGATCCAGAAGCGCATCGTGATCTTCTCTTCATCCCAGCCGGCAAGCTCGAAATGGTGATGGAGCGGCGCCATCCGGAAGATGCGCCGGCCGGTGAGCTTGAAGCTCGCGATCTGGAGTATGTCCGAGCCGACCTCGAGCACGAAGACGATGCCAATCAGCGGCAACAGCAGAATCTGGCCGGTGATGAGGCCGATGACGGCCAGGGTCGCCCCCATCGCGAGTGCCCCCGAGTCGCCCATGAACACCTGCGCCGGGTGAACGTTGAACCATAGGAAGCCGAGCAGGGCACCGATAAGCAGCGCGCACAGGATGGCGAGGTTCTGCTGCCCGGCAAGGAGGGCGATGATCAGGTAGGCGACGAAGGCGAAGATCAGGGTCCCGCCGGCAAGGCCGTCGAGACCGTCGGTGAAGTTGACTCCGTTGGTCGTGGCCACGATCGCGAAGCCAGCGAAGAGCACGTAAGCCCACGGCGCGATCGGCACCTCGCCCACGAACGGCACTGTGATCGCCGTGATCGCGTAGGTGCTCTGGATCTGGAACGCGATCGCGCCGGCGACGACGACCTGCCAGAGCAGCTTCTGGCGGATGCGGATGCCCTCGCCGGTCTTTGAGTTCAGGTAGTCGTCCGCCGCGCCGAGGAGGCCGACGACGAGCAGGGTCAGGAGCGGCGCGATTGTCTGCGGGCCAAGGAAGTCATTGCCGGCGATGACGTGGAATAACACCGAGGATCCGACGACGACCGCGATCATCAGCACACCGCCCATCGACGGCGTGCCTTCCTTGACCATGTGCGAGCCGGGCCCATGGACCCTGATGCGCTTGCCGAAGCCGAGCCGGCGCAGCAGCAGGATGAATGGCGGCATCAGGATCACGACCAGCGCGAACGCGAGCAGGATCGCCTGGACGAGCGGCGCGGCGATGCTCATGCGACCGACTTCATCATCTGCTTCGCCGCCCGTTCGAGCGCCGGCAGGAAGTCTTCCATCTGCGCTCCGCGCGAGCCTTTGATCAGCACGACGTCGCCCGGCCGAAGTAGTTGGTCGATCTCGTCAATGCCGTCCTTGTCGACCACGGCGCGAGCGGATCGACCGCGACCTGTGTAAGGCCCAACGGCGACCAACAGGTCCACGGCGTCACGGGCGTAATCGGCGACGCGTCGATGCGCCGATTCGGCGGCGTCGCCGAGCTCGAGCATCTCGCCGAGGATCGCGACGTGGCGGCCGGGCAGGCTGGCCAGCAGATCCAGTGCCGCGATCATCGAATCAGGGCTGGCGTTGTAGCTGTCATCGAGCACCTTGATCGGCCCCAGGTCGATGATCGTCGTGCGGTGTGGCGCGTGCCATGGGCGAGCGAGCCCGCGCGCAATCCCCTCAAGATCCATGCCGGCCGCAAGGCCAACTGCGGCCGAAGCCAGGCCGTTGTGGACGCTGTGCCTGCCCAGCGCAGGCGTGGTCACCTCGACCGCGCGGTCTCGCGCTCGCAGCATGTAGCGCATGCCGTCGAAGCCGAGAGAGGCGACCTCCGTTGCCCTCACGTTGGCCCGCTTGTCGAAGCCGTACGTCACAACTTCTACTCCATCCTGGACGGAGTCGGCCATTCGCGAGACACGTGAATCGTCGGCGTTCAGCACGGCAGCGCCCCCCGCGGGAACTGCCTCAATCAGCTCGCGTTTGCCGCGCTCGATCTCGTCGATCGAGCCGGCGCGGACGAGGTGCGTCCCGCGCACGGCCGTCACCACGCCGATACGCGGCTGTGCCAGTGAGGCCAGCAGCGCGATGTCGCCCGGCTCGTACATGCCCATCTCCAGGACGGCCACGTCGTGTTCCGGTCCCATCCGCAGCATCGTCCGCGGCAGCCCGATCTCATTGTTCTCGTTGGCCTCGTTGCGTAACACCGTCCAGCGCTCGGAGAGGACCTCGGCGATCTGCTCCTTGGTCGACGTCTTGGCAAGGGAACCGGTCACCCCCACGACGAGCGGATGGAAGCGGTTCCGCCACTCGGACGCCGCCTGCTGCAAGGCGAAGGCTGAATCCTCGACTGTGATGACCGTCGGATCGCCGACGTTCAGCAGGCGCTCCAGATCGGCAGCACTCAGTTGCTGCGAGACGACAAGCGCGGCCGCGCCTCGCCGTGCAGCATCAACCACGAACCGGTGGCCGTCCGTTCGCTCGCCGGGGAGCGCGAAGAAGACGTTGCCCGGCTCGACACGGCGGGAGTCGACGGCGCCCCCGCGTATAGGCTTCTGACCATCGCGCACGACCGTGCCCTTGATGGCTTGTGCCAGGGACGGTGCGTCGAATGAGACGCTAGCGCCGGCGCCACGGACCCGTTCAGCCAAGGCCGGCAATCCTACCCGCATGGGCATGCCTAGACCTCGGACCGGGGTGGGGGCACAACCGGCTGATCGGGCGGATACGTCGGGTACGGCAGAGGCGTCTCCGTTCCGGCCAGCGGCGGTATCTCGAGCACCGAGATGACGTCGAGTGCCACGCGCCTGAACAGCTCGTTCGACGTCATCTCGAGCGTCATCAGACCGCCCCTTAGCTTCACATGCGGCACCGTGTCGTGGATGCGAACGAGGATCACTGCCTCAGGATGCTCGGCCCCGACGAAGCCGACGAAGGTGTGGTTGTAGGTGTCCTCCATCCACGCCCCAGCTCGCGGGTTCCAGATCTGCGCGGTTCCGGTCTTGCCGCCGACGACGTAGCCGGGGATCAGGGTCTCCTCGGCGTAACGCGGCCCGGTCTCGACCACGTGGATCATCAACTCGCGCAGCTGTTCTGAAAGGTCGGTCTCCATGACCTGTTGGGCCTCGGCCCCCTCCACGACCTGATCGCCCAGCGACTCGATGAGATGTGGCACCGGCAGGCGGCCGCCGTTGACCATTGCGCTGAACGCAGTCACAAGCTGCAACGGGGTCACGGCGACGCCCTGTCCGAATGAGCGGTTGACGAGATCGATCGACTGCCACGGGTTCAGCTTTGGGTCGGCAACGATGCCTGCCGATTCGTGGCCAAGCTCGATGCCCGTCGGACGCCCGATGCCAAGACGCTGCCACATGTCGTAAAGGACGTTTGCCCCCTCATCGGTCGTTTCACCGAGCTTCAAAGCCACCAGGCTGGTTCCCACGTTGCGTGACCTGGCGATGATGTCCTGGAAGGGCGCGACACCGATGCTCTTGAGGTCGCCATTGCGCACCTCATTGGGACCCAGGCGCAGCACCTTCATGTCGGTCACCGGCGTGTCCAGGGTCACAACGCCCTCCTCCAGGGCGGCCGCGGCCGTGAACATCTTCAACACCGACCCAGGTTCGTAGACCTGGCTGACGATCGGATCGGTGAACAGCTCCGGAGCGCTCTCGGCCGTGGCGGCGTACTCGTTTGCGTCGTACCCGGGAACCGACGCCCAGGCCAGGATCGCGCCCGTATCGGGGTCCATCACCAGCCCGGTGACGCGCGGCGCGCGATTGGCCACCCACGCGGCGTAGAGCTCCTTCTCGAGGCGCAGCTGGAGGCTCGCATCGATAGTCAGGCGCACCTCGCCACCCTGCTGAGGCAGCGCTGGAGCGTCGGCGCCAATGTTGGCCGTGGCGCCACTGGCGCCCGCGAGCAGATCCTGGCCGTATTGCTCAATGCCGTAGCTCCCCTGTCCGTCCGCGGTCACGAATCCGAGGAGCTGGCTGGCCAGGGTCGTGTCGGGCGACCCGCCGCTATTCGGGTAAAAGCGGACCGGCTGCGGCTCGAGGTTGATCTTGGCGAGCGCTCCGTCGCGCAGCCCCTCCCGGATCAGGTCGCTCTGCTCCTGGGTCAGGCGGCGGGCGACGATGGTGTACGGAACCGCGCTCACGAATGTGTCGACGAGCTGCTCGATCTCGCCGCCATTCAAGCCGAGGATGTCGCCCAGGCGTCGCGCGACTTTCGGCCGTTGCTCGGAGTTCAGCAGGTCCGGATTCGCAGTCAGCCGGTCGCGATACGCCGTCGTGGCGAGCACGATTCCGCGGCTATCGACGATCTCGCCGCGCCTGGTCTGCGTCTCGCCAGGCTGCGCTAGCTGGGCGGCCGCCCTGCGCCTCAAGTCGTCGCCCTGGCCGATCTGCCAGTAGGCAAGTCGAAGCCCAAGCGCGCCCGCGAACAGGCCCAGGACGCAGAGCAGGAGTATCAGCCTGACACGGCTGTCCGTCCGACCGAGCATCGGTCAG